>NZ_JBEXMX010000010.1:0-82954 GCF_040610755.1 Gordonia sp. NPDC003585
ATCATTCCGATGCGGGATCACAGTACACGGCGATTGTGTTCGGGCAGCGACTGGCCGAGGAGGGAATCGCGGCTTCTATTGGCAGTGTCGGGGATAGTTACGACAACGCCCTGGCCGAGTCGGTGAACTCCGACTACAAGAACGAACTCGTCGACAACCAGCCGCGATTTCACGGTGCGACCGAACTGTCACTGGGCACCGCTGAATGGGTGGCGTTCTACAACCGGGAGCGGCCTCACAGCTACTGCAACGACCTCACTCCCGACCACGCTGAGCAACTCCACTACGCTCACATGCGCACCCTCAATCCGGAGGAGGCACTCACAACCTGAGCTCTCCGGAAATGCCGGGATGGATCAATCATCACCTGTCGTGTGTGGCTCTCACGGACCCAGAACGATCGGGGTCGGGGGAGCGAAGCTTGTGTTGTCGGGGAGGGGTTGCTCGTCATTGTCCTCGCCGACCTGCTTTACCGTCTTCGCTTTGTTGAACGGTGAGTCACCTTGGCGGGCCAGCGAGTCCTCGTACCACTGGAACCATGGGTAGTTGTACTGGCGGTACTGTTCGATGGTCAGCGGCTTGTGAGGTGGGTTCGCGTTTGTGAGCTCCTGGCACGCAGCCGAATTGATGATCCGTACGACCGCTTTGGCTGGCGAACTGGTCTCCCAGTTCTCGGTGGGTTCGATCGGCGTCGCGATCGACTGAGTGATCGATCCGCCGGCGCCCAGCCCCATGCCATCGGCGCTGGCGTCGGGCACCGAGCCGCAGATCATCTCGGACATGTAGCGGAACTGGGGGCGCTCAGCCCACTTGTCTGCGCGCAGCGGTGCGACGACGAGTCGGATCGTGCCGTCGTCGGTGCCGGTCAACTGTTCGGCCACCGAGTACCCGCCTCCGAGCGGCATCGCCACGAACTGCCGCACCGTCGTCGGGTCGGCGTAGAAGCCGTCGAGCCACGGCTGGGTGGGAATCTCCACGTAGTCGTCGTCTGCGAAGTCGATCTCAGAGCGGAACGGCTCGCCGGTGATGGCGTTCAGCCCGCCGACACCGATCTTGACGAGAAACGGATAGCCCGAGTTCGTGGAGAAGTTCATCCACATCGCCTCCGACTGCCACATCGGGATCAGCGACTCACGCGCGCGAGGATCGAGAAACACGGGAAACTCGCCGAGGCTCGGCGGCAGGCCGTAGGTGGTCTCGTCGTCGGGCACGCGCAGGGTGCGCTCGAAGGTGATGCGCAGCGTCGCGTCCTCGTGGACCTCGGGGAAAGCGAAGACGAGGCTGTCGAGATCTTTGGTGGACGACATGGTGAATCTCCGTTCGTGATGTTGAAGACCACCGTACGAACCGGGTACGACAACGGGCGCGGGGCGACGGATCTACAGTGCTCAGCGTGACGTCTACTTCAGAGACCCGTGGCCACCTCTTCGTCCTCCATGGGCTCATCCAGAACTTCGACTATGACGCCGTCATCGTCCCGACCGACCACCGCTTCGACATCACGTCGAGCTGGCCGGAGTCGGTCACTGGCGCGCACGACGCGGCCAGACCTCAGAGCTGGCCGCGGCCCTTCGCTCGGAGCGCGGCCGGTAAACCGGTCTGGTTCATCAGCGTCGCCGATGAGCAGTTGCTGTCCGACGAGGAACTGATTCGTCGCGTCGCTGGCACTCTGTCAGAGATCGCCGGCGCGGAGTTGGCCAAGCCGGACGGTCGCGAACTTACTCGCATCGCGATTCCCGTACTTGGCATTGGGCGTGGGGGTCTTGGTGACCAGCGAGGTGCGATTCTCCGATCGTTGTTGGCGACGCTGCTGTCGTTCACGGCTAACAACCACATCGATGTCCTGCTCGTGGCCTCCAACCGGGCCGTCTTCAGCGCCGCGCAGCACGCTCGACGCGAACTCGCGCGGGAGGGATCTTCGGTGTGGGATCTGAACGACGACGAGATGGGCGAGGCGCGTCGGCTTGGTGGGCTCGCCGCCGATGGGCATCTTGCGTTGTTCCTGGGTGCGGGCGTCAGCATTGCCGCCGGACTGCCGACCTGGGATGGGCTCCTGGAAGAAGTAGGCGCCGATGCAGGCGAACGGCCAGCCGACTTCAAAGAGCTCGGAGCTCTCGACAAAGCCGAGTACCTCGCTGTAAAGATGGGGGCAGATGAACTGAATGCCAAGGTCCGGGCGGCGATCGGTGATCCCGCGAAAGTGGCTGTTGCACATGCTCTTCTCGCAGCGATGAATTGCCGCGAAGCCGTCACGACCAACTACGACGCTCTGTACGAGCGTGCCGTCGAAGCAACCGGAAGGCATAGTCCGACGATCTTGCCGTGGGAGTCGGTCGACCCGAAGCGGGAGTGGCTGCTAAAGCTGCATGGTGACGCGAGCCGGCCTGAGACGATAGTGCTCACCCGCAGGGACTTCGTCCTGTTCGACACGAAGTCGAAGCCCGCCGGGTCGCTTCTGCAGGCGCTACTCCTCACCAAGCACCTGCTCATCATCGGCGCCTCGCTCAACGACGACAACGTGATCCGACTCGCAATGGAGGTGGATGAGTACCTCGTACGGAGCGGATCACGCACAGCCCGTGGCACTTTCGTAGACGTGTCTGGGAAGCCAGCGAGGCAAGAACTCTGGACCCAACAATTCCGATGGCTCATCTGCGACGGTGACAGCAGGTCAGCACGTGCTCGACGCATGGAGATCCTGCTCGACGCGGTGAGTGCGTTCTCAACCGCCGACGCCCCGTGGGTACTCGACGAACGATTCGATGGGTTGCTGTCTGATCAAGATCGAGCGGTGACGAAGAACGCGCGAGCGTTGCTGGCCGCGACGGAATCGGGGAGCGGGCTGATTGCGCCGCTGCGGTCGGCGCTCAGCAACCTCAAGGGAGTACGGACGTGAGCGATGCGGCGCGTCGTGGACCGGTTGGTGACTGGACGGCCGGACGGAGTGGCCTGGGCTTTGGAGCGATAGCAGTTTGTTCGCCGAATTACATACTCTGATAGAAACTTTGGCAAGCGACGGTCGGAAGGCGACCCTGTACGCACACGTGCCGTGGTGGCCACCAGCCAAATTCGCAAAGGGCGCTGCCGTTGGTCCGACGAGGCGATGGGCGAGCTTGCCGGACTTCTCGAGAGGTTGGTGACGCGGCAACCGTCCCCAAGTAGATGACGCCTGAAACTTGAGCGATGCTGTGCAAGAATTCCAGCGAGCACTTCACCCGGATTACTGGAGCCGAATTGACCGATTACGAAGACAGTCAAGGCAGGTCGGCTGTACCGACACAGCCGACCGCGAGTGATTCACAGATCAAACCTGTTTGGCCGTTCGTATTCATCTCCGTGCTGTCGCTCCTGCTCGCGGCACTATCGTGGGTTTTCACCGGACTGATCTTCTCGATCGTTTGGATAGTGGTTGCTGTGCTAGGGGTGATCCTGGCAATTGTCCGGTCCCAGGCCAACAGCGCCCATCGTAGTGCGACCCCGTCCGGACCCATTGGCATGACCGTTGACGGCCGCCCGATCTATCCAATTGTTGGGTACACCCCAGATGGAATGCCAGTCACGGCCGACCATGCCGTCGGCGTCCGAACCCAATCCTTCGGGACGAACGGGCTAGCTATCGCATCGTTGATCCTAGCATTCTTCATTCCGATTGTCGGATTGGTCCTCGGATTCATCGCACGGTCCCAAATCGCTAAGAGCGGCCAGCAGGGTAGTGGATTGGCGTTGGCAGGCATACTCATCGGTGGCGTGTTCACCCTCCTTAATACGGTGGCGTTGATTGTCCTTCTCGCATAGCGAGCCAAGCAAGTTAGCGCCGCGCTAGGTGGGAAGATAGAGGTCCGCCAAGGCTCTGCGGATCTGGTACGGCATCGTCCTGTCGAGTCAGTTCATTCGAATTGCAGATGCCGGGCTCGATTTCGGCGTAGCGCGGACACAGCAATAACGGCGAGGTTGTAGTCAAGTCGCTCAATTTCGGCTAGTGAGGGTAGTGAGGCATCAATTCGTCGGCGCGAAAGACCTTGACTGCACCTTCATAGTCACTCTGGAAGGCGACGATGCATGCGGGGCCACCGAGCTCGAAGATCCAATCTAGGCAACCGCCGCAGGGTGTGAACATCTTGCGCGGGCTGACGATCAGGACGGCGATGGCGGGCCCATCGCCGGCGGTCGCCATGGTTGTCAGCGCATTCACTTCCGCATGGACGTCATGGGACCGGAACCGGTGCTCGACGTTGCAGCCGGCATAGATCTTCCCCTGTCGAGAAAGTACCGCGGCGCCCACCCTCGTACTTCCGTGCACCCGCGAGTGTTCACGGGCCGCCCAGGCCGCAGTAGAGAGCTCTTGCCATTCAACCGAATCAGTCAATTGGTCAGTCCCGGTGCTGATCGCGCTCTCTCAGCAGTGCTCTGCGATGAACTGGCTCTGCAATTGTTCAAGATTCGCTTGTTCACGTTCTGTCAAGTCCTCTCGGGGTACGTCGTTCAGCAAGGGCGTCACTGCCTCGCCCCAGCCTGTGTTGGCCCCACGCTGATTCGCCGAGCGTAGCAACTGCATACGACAACGCACGTCGAATGTGCTCAGCAGGTTCCGGCATCCATCGATGACAATCCATCGCATATCGGCGTCCCGCGCAGCAATCTCCATCAGCGAGCGAATAGCGCCATACTTGACCCATGGATATCCGTCGTTTGCTGCCGCGCCAAGTAGTAGTTCTATGACCGAGATAGTATTGGCTGATCCCATTGCGTGAATGGTGCGCCATCGAATTGACCTTGACCGCGAATCCTGATCTTCGAGTCGGCTCAGATAGAGCGTGGACAGCTCTTGGACTTGCTTCTCGGAAAGAGAGGTCCGGCGAATGACATTCGCGGCGGTCCAGCCGTAAAGAGGATCGGCGTGGGTCAATGCTTGAACGGTCCTGTCGGGTAGGCCGCTGTGGCCTGTGAAAAGGGTTCGCCAGGATTGATACCAGTCGGGAATGGTAATTTCATGAATTGTTTCTACAACCTCGACGAGATCGGCGACGTTCGACGCTGTGCGCATGGCGGCGGCGTGGGGGCCTCTGAATTTGGCTAGGAGGGTCTCGGCGTGTTCGGCAGAAGCGACGACCGGATCGAATCTCTTCTCTGCCAGATTCGCCAGCAGGGCAATCCTGAGCGTGGGGCTGATGGCCAGATCTCGCTCCTGTTCGACTATGCCCATTACTCGCATTGTGACCGCCCAGCTCCAGTCCTCAATCTTGCGTAGTAGCGCGTCTCCGTGCTCGGCATCCGCCACCTGGGAGGCCGCGAAGTTGAGTGGATCGATCGAGCTGGTGTGGAAGGTGACTGCATCGAGTAGGTCCTCGGGCCATGAGGCCGGGTTATCTTGAAGCATCCCAACAGATGCAAGATAGTCGTGGTAGAGCTGATGGGCGAAGCGCCACTCTCCGTCATTGCTGACGACAACCCCGGCTTTAGTGAGTAGACCCCAATCCCGTTTGGTTCCCTTTTTCTTGAATTCTTCCCTAGTGAACGACCTGCTGCGACTTGAAAGATATACATCTAGAGCACATTGCGCTACGCGATCTAGTTGATCGTGATTCAAATTGACTTGTTCGGTAAAGAAGAGATTTAGTGCTGATTCGCGGGTGCCGAGCTCTGGAGTGTCCCCTTTGAGCGCGAGTGTAAGGAAGAATGGAACTGAGAGTAGCGCGCGCACGTCGTCTGATAGATTCAGATATGTCCCAGATTCGAATCGCTCATCGACGTATCGGGAAACCACGATCCTGTCGATCGGATTAACTGATGAGGCCGTCCAAGATTCGTACCTAGGTGTAATTTCCCGGTCAGTCACCAGCGCAGATGCTCTCTGATTATTCCGGACGTGGTGATCGAGAATGTCAATTATTCGATCCGCAATTTTCGGCTCGACCTCGTTGAGGCCATCGACCATTATCAGGGCCAAGCCGGATTCTGTTGCACGCTCAAGAGACATTGCCCCAACGTCACCGACCGCGACGGAAAATAGGACGTCGATGGCTGCGGTCGTATTGTTCTTGAAATCGATCTTAGAAATTTCACTGCTCTTTCTTGGGGTCCATCTCTTAAGATCGATCAGAAACGGTACCTGTTCCAGGGCCTCGTCCCGCACTAGGTTTCTCAGGAGCGCTGTTTTTCCTGCGCCGGCTTGACCAGT
Organism: Gordonia sp. NPDC003585; assembly: GCF_040610755.1. Lineage (NCBI taxonomy): Bacteria > Bacillati > Actinomycetota > Actinomycetes > Mycobacteriales > Gordoniaceae > Gordonia > Gordonia sp. NPDC003585. Next base: position 6,179 of record NZ_JBEXMX010000010.1, read on the forward strand.
GAGGACTATTCGACGATGTTCGCGAGTGGCCGATAATATTCTTGACCACTCCGCATTATCGTCGTCGATATGAATGGTTAGCGGAAATTCTGGTTTACTGGGATCGACTGCCAATTCTTCCAAGACTCGCATCGGGTAGTCCCCAAGGAAACTGGAGGCCGCTCGCAGTCCTGATTGCTTTGCAAGATGGGCATCAGTTTCTTTGTGATTCTCCCGAATGAGGTCGGAATCGAGCTCTAAGACTGCAGATATTGGGATTCCCCACCCTCCGCGGTCGGTGTCGCGCTGGCGGCTTGTCTTGAGGACGCCGCAGACCGCATCGCGCGCGGAATCCACCAGGGGGCCTCCACTCATTCCTGCAACGGCCTCACCGCCTTGAAGCTTGAGCAATGATCCACCGGGTGTAGTGTGTTGTCCGACATAGGTGAAGGTGGCGGGTTCCTCAGCGGGTACTTTCGATAGTGTCTTGGTGAATCCAGTTGTCTCAATCCGCGTGCCTGATTGAGGCATCTCGGCATCGAGGCGCATCACGTGCGCGTTTGGGGCTTCGTCGACGGCTATCAAACAGAGGTCTGGAAACGGGGAAATACCCTCTTTGGGCAGATCGTGCGTGAGTGGACGCTGTGCTAACACAGTGCCCCGCAACTCCTTCCCTCGGTGAAACAGGGTGACCGCGTCGCCCACCGCGCATCGCGCGACGTGAGCACACGTCAGGATCTTGTTGGGTGTGACGAAGAACCCCGTTCCATCGTCGCGTGGCCCACAAACTCTGACAATGGCGTCGCGCATCGAGTGCCGTGCCTATGGTTGCTGGTCTGAATAGAGTGCATCCAAAATGGCTACAGCGGCCCTAACGTTGTCGGGTTGCGTTCGAGGCATCGACACATCACTCGGGCCAGACGACGTTGAATCGTCGGAATCCAGCAGGCTTGCGACGGCTGTATAGGCGGCGCGTCCGCGCGCCTCCTCTACAGCAGCTGTGCGTTCGGCTTCCCCTGCGCGTTGAGCCAGCTGTCGGATACTCGCTCTGGCTTCGTTGGCGTCGTCCCTTGCTTCACTCGCATGCATGTCCGCAGCCTTGACGGCAGACTGATTGACTTCTCGGCCGAATAGCCATCCGACAGCCGTAAAGACGATCGCCTGGATGGCGGTGAAGATGTACACGCGCCGTTGCCAAACCTCGGGATCGGTGTCTGCGATGGCCAGAAGAATTACCGCCAAAGTTCCGAAAATCAGCAGGAGAACCACAGTGACGACCAACTGCCAGAGTTGCAGGCCAGCATCGGGGCGATCCTTCTTTTTCATGTGTTCAAGATAGCCTTGCATTCAGATCCGAGGTCGGAGCTCGTCGGATCTTAACCGAACTGCGGCTTCGATTGAGTGAATAGCTGCCCTGCGTGCTCGCGGTCCAGCCTGAAGCGATCGACGGAGGGTCGAGGTGTATCGAGCCCGCACTGAGCTTGGGTGGCTGGCAGTCCTCACAGATGCAGGGGCGGTTGTCGTCGCATCTGCCGCACACCGCGGTCAGAACGAGTGGCCCGCGGCGTGTTAAGTAGTCCACTGCCGACTGTCCCCCTTTTCGGATGAGACCTACAACGATCGGCGGTCAGGACTTGTTTGTACTCGGCGGCGATTGGATTTGATAGAACGATTTCGTGGCCTCTTTTCGACCCCCCGCCTCCTCCGATGTTGTTCGCTCGCGCATGAGTCGTCAGCGTTCCAAGGACACCGCTCCCGAGGTCGAGGTTCGCAAGGCTCTGCACGCGCGAGGACTCCGGTTCCGGACCGACGTGAAGCTCGAGCCGGATCTGCGGACTCGTGCGGATATTGCCTGGCGAGGGATCAGGCTCGCGATCTTCGTTGATGGCTGCTTCTGGCACGGATGTCCAGAGCACGCCACCCGTCCGGCGGCGAACAGGAAGTGGTGGGCCAAGAAGCTGGACGCAAACGTCGCTCGGGATCGTCGCACCGATGCATTGCTGCGGGAGCGTGGGTGGACGGTCAGACGCTATTGGGAGCACGAGTCCCCTGAGGCGATCGCAGCAGACATCGTTCATGTTGTCGAAGAGTTGCGAGAGGGTCGAACACCGTGACGCACGGCGTCGTCTGATCGGCCGACACTGAGGACAAGCCACCGAGAGCGGGAACTCGGACACGGCAGGGGATGTGGCCCATTTGTCCGACTGGGCGGGTACAAATCTTGGGGGAGCCTGCGCTGAACCGTGATTGCAGAAGCGGTTCGTCGGGTTTCATGTGGACAGTAGCGAGTGATGAGTGAGCAGGCACTGATGGCAGATGGTGAGGGACCAGACATCGAGCTCGATGAGACTCAGCGGCACGTCGTCGAGGCCGATGCGTCCGATCGTGTGGTGGTCATCGCCGGCGCGGGGCAAGGAAAAACCGAGGTGGTGACCGCGCGGCTCCAGTCCCTGATCGACGACGAGGACCTGTCCGCGTCCGTGGAGCTCCTCGTCTTGAGCTTCTCGCGGGCTGCCGTTCGCGCTGTCCGTTCCCGGCTGTCCGATCGTGATATCGCCGAGGTCAACGTCCGAACGTTCGACTCCTTCGCATCCCAGCTATTGCTCGAGGCCGATGTCGAGCCTGCAGTCGGATTTGAGGCGAGGATTCGTCAGGCTACCGAGTCGATCACCGGGAATGACGACGTCGCAGACCTGGTGGGATCTCTGCGACATGTCATCGTGGACGAGGTGCAGGATCTGGTCGGGGATCGCGCCGACTTCGTATGGGCATTGCTCTCGGCGCTACGAGAGGATGCAGGATTCACAGTCCTCGGAGACCCGCTCCAAGGCATCTACGACTTCGTCCTCGACGGGTCGGTCACACCCACGACATCGCCCGAACTCCTCAACCGCATTCGCACCGACCTCGGTGCCGACGAAGTCGGGTTGTCGACCAACTACCGAGCCCGAGGCGGAGATTGCATCAGAGCAGCGGAACTGGGTCCTCGTCTGCGAGGCGAGTCTGACGCGGCGGCAGCTCTGACCATTCTCCGCGACCTCCGGGACACGCTTCCGCGCCTCGACAGGGTCGAGAGCTGGTCGTTCCTCGACCTGTACGCCGGCCGAAGCGCAATCCTCTGCCGCAGCAATGCCGAGGTCTTGCGAATCTCCCGCGAACTCGTCGACGAGGGCATCACCCACGCGGTACGCCGGCCCGCCCAGGCATTCGGTGCGGCCAAATGGATCGGCACGGCACTGAGTTCAATGGCCGGTCCGGTGGTCGCCCGGTCCGATCTTGAGCACCGTCTCCAACAGATCCTGGACGAGGCGGACGCTGAAGACGCCTGGTATCTCCTGAAATCCGCCGAGCAACGAGGCCGGAGCATGGATCAGATCGACTTGGAACGTCTTCGCCGCAAGGTGATGGCTGGAACCGTACCGCTGACCCTGACCGAGGGCGATGACGCGAAGGTCATCGTCTCGACGATCCACCGCGCGAAGGGCCTCGAGTTTGACAACGTCTTTATCGCTGACTGGTCTGACCGACCGGATGACGGCGATCAATGGGCGTTGATTCGCCTCGAATACGTCGCGCTGACTCGGGCCCGGGACTCGGTGATCATGGTGTCCACGCCGCGACGGCGCTCGATGGTCGCTGAATACCGGTGGCTTCCGAATCGACTTCAGGAACGCGCCGGTCCCAGGGGCAAGACCAGAGCCCGATCCCTGGAGATCGGCTACGCCGACACATACGCCGCGCGTCCGGTCGCGGTCGGCAACCTCTCGGTAACGCAGGTCCAGGCCGCACTCGACAATCTGACACCTGGTGTGGCAGTTGAGGCGGAATTGGATCGGATGCGCTCCGACCTGCAACGCCCGGTTTATGTGCTGATGGTCGACGGTCAGCCGATCGGCCACACCACCGACGAGTTCGGTGCGGATTTCGCCACGGCGTTCAGGGTTCGACCGGGTCAGTGGCCGGCCGCGCTGACCGACATGGTCTTGATCTCGGTCGAGACAGTGGCAGGTGACCCGAACATCGCTTTCGAGGCAGGAGCCGGTCCGGGAGGGTTCTGGGTCGTGCCGAGAGTGGCAGGTCTTGCGCGACCGTTGTGGGATGTGATGGAGAAGGTGGGATGAGCGTGAACGAAGAGTTGGCCGGGAAGTACCGATTCCGCGAGGAGATGGTCGACGCCCTGCAGGACGACCTCATCGGGCCGGGGGATGGCGACGACGAGGTGATCGCTGAGGCGCCGCTGAGCAGGTACATCATTGGCGCCTTGTGGCCCCGAGCTGCAGATGAGAACGACGCAGAGGACGTAGGTCAGGAGCATGGCTCTGAGCCGGACGGAGCCGACGCGGATGCAGAGTCCGATGAGGGTAGCCCCGTGGCCCAGGCCCGTATGCGATTCCCGTCATCGGTCGGCATGACCTTCTCAGTGCGCGCATCGGCCCGATCTGTGACCATCACCCCGACTGCGGCACGATACGAGCTACTGGTCGACGACGATGAAGCAGCGGAGGGCTGGCGCCGGATCCCACTCGAGGCCGAAGGTGTCGGTCAGCAACTCCAGCGTCCGGGCGTTTATCGCGACGAAATCAGCCCAGGGCTGCAGTTGTATCGCTACGTGCGCCCCGAGCGCGATGGAGTGGTCACGGTTACCGTTGCCCTGAACAACACCGCCATAGCTGTCAAAGGTGATCTGCGCGATGCCATTTCCTGGTTCCAGGTCGGTATCACTGTCCAGACCCAGCACACAGACATCGTCGATCGATCGGTTGCCCGCAACATCGGAACCGACCCAGACCTCGACACTGCTGCATTGATGTATCGCAATGCGCATACCTTTGGGATCGGCCATGGGTGTGCTGCGGAATGGGACCTCGACGACGTTCACGACGGTGCGGTCGCGAAGGTGTCAACCACGTTCATACCCTCGCACGAGGTGCACCGCGCCAAGCCCGGCAAGGTCAAGGATCTCGATCTCTTGATGGCATCACTCGCCGACGACCCGATAGACACGATCAGTGCGAACCTTCGAGGACTCACCACCCAATACCGAGCGTGGATCGACAAGGTCGAAGCCGACGTTGCGGGCGGCGGCGCCTCGGTTGGGGACGATCTGAAACCGGTTGCGTCCCGGCACATCACGGACATGCGCAAGGCGGCCAACCGCATTGATGCCGGCATCCGCCTTCTCGAAGACAATCCGGAGGCACTCAGGGCCTTTCGATTGGCCAATCGCGCAATGCAATTGCAGCGCGCACGCCAGGATTGGGTACGTGGTGGTGCCGAGGGAGAGGTCGGCGACGGCGCGGATGCGGAATGGCGTCCGTTCCAGATCGCCTATGTCCTGCTGAACCTTCCAGGGATCACCGATCCGTCGCACGATGACAGGGAGGTTGCAGACCTCCTGTGGTTCCCGACCGGCGGTGGTAAGACCGAGGCGTATCTGGGCCTGGTGGCCTACGTGATCCTGCTGCGACGAATCCGTAACTCGTCGGCCATGGGTGTGGCAGTGATCATGCGATACACGCTGCGTCTGTTGACCATTCAGCAGTTCGAGCGTGCATCCATGCTCATGTGCTCGCTCGAGACGGTTCGGAAGGACAATTCCGATCTCGGGTCTCGGCCGTTCTCCATCGGCTTGTGGGTTGGTGCGGGTGCCACTCCGAACTCGGTCGCGGAGGCGCGGACATCGCTCAAGAAGCTCGCGATGGGTCAAGATCTCCAGGAAAAGAACCCGGTGCAGCTCACCCAGTGCCCGTGGTGTGGAACGTTCATGAACCACGAGAACTACTCCGCAGAGCGGCGCCCATTCGATCACCTCACGATCGCATGCAAGACACCCTCGTGCGACTTCCGCGGCGGACTTCCTGTTCACCTGGTTGATGAGGATGTCTATCGCGAGCGGCCGGAACTGATCCTGGGAACCGTCGACAAGTTCGCGATGATGGCCTGGAATGAAGACGTGGGCAAGCTTTTTGCCCGTGACGGAAAGGGAACCCCGCCCGAACTGATCATCCAGGACGAGTTGCATCTGATCTCAGGCCCGCTCGGATCGATGGTCGGGTTGTATGAAACGGCGGTCGACGCGGCATGTTCGGTTCCATCGCTCGATGACGAGTACAACCGGGCCAAGCCCAAGGTCATCGCCTCAACCGCGACCATCCGGCGAGCAGACGAACAGATCGAGGCCGTGTTCGACCGTTCCGCAGCGCTCTTCCCGCCACCCGGAATCGACCCCGACGAATCCTTCTTTGCCGAGCCCTCAGGCAAGGATGAACTCGGCACTCGCCGCTACGTCGGGGTGATGGCATCGGGCACCAGCCACGCAACCTTGCTGGTGCGCGTCTACACGGCACTGTTACAGGCAGCCAAAGACATTGACGGTGATGACGCCACCCGTGATCCCTACTGGACCCTGTTGGGCTACTTCAACAGCCTCCGCGTTCTGGGTAGCGCCAACCTTCAGGTCGAGGGGGATGTGAGAGAACGCCTGGGTGTCGTGGCGAAACGCAATGGAACCACCAAACGCGAACTGAAGGTGGTCAACGAGCTGACCAGTCGCGTCCCGTCGTCCGAGATCCCGGGGCGGCTGAAGGCATTGGAACGGAGACTTGGTGGCGCCCACGCTCCTGACGACGCCGTCCTGGCCACAAACATGATCTCGGTGGGCGTTGACATCGACCGACTGGGCCTGATGGCGGTGATGGGCCAGCCGCAGGCCAGTGCGGAATACATTCAGGCGACAAGCCGCGTGGGGCGTCAATACCCCGGTCTCGTGGTGACCATCTTCAACTCCGCTCGCTCACGGGATCGCTCCCACTACGAGAGCTTCCGGCCGTTCCATCAGTCGCTTTATCGCGCTGTAGAGGCAACCAGCGCAACGCCTTTCGCGGCGCGTGCACGGGACCGCGGGCTGCACGGTGTGCTGATCTCGATGGCCCGCCTGCTCATCGGAGCGCTGTCCGGCAATGGGGCCGCGCACCTGGCATCCGACAAGTGGGACGACCTGGCCGACGTCGCGCGCCTGATCGTCGATCGAGTTCGGCAGGTGGCACCGGAGGAGGCGGAGGCGACCGACGATGAGCTTGCCGCCCTGCTCAAGGTATGGGCAGACGCCGGTGATGCACGAGAAAACATGAAGTACCAGAACAAGAATCTGGAGGCTGCGCTGATGGTGCGGCCCGAGGACGCGCTGACCAAGGACGAGATCGAGTACTCCCAGCGTGAAGTCCCGTGGCCGACGCTTCAGAGCATGCGTGATGTCGACGCCGAGAGCAGCCTGTACCAGATTCCGTTGAGGAGGAAGCAATGAAGCGCACCAACGTCAAGGCTCGTCGTAGCCAGCTTCTCAGCACCTACGGCATAGGTGGTCTCTTCCCCTCTGAGACAACGAGTTTTATGATCGTCGGCCTGCACGAATGGCATGAGGACTCTTCCCCGGTGATCAGCGAGCCGCGCCTGGCGCGTTCTCTTGGGGTCCAAGAACTCAAGTCGCCGCCGGCCGGCGGAAAACGCGATGTACCGGTCGTAAGATTCCCGGAGACGCAGATCTGCCCTGGTTGTCGACGCATTGGGACCACGGCTCAACTCGGTGGCGATTGGAACGCATCTCATTGTCGATGCAAGGAAGGCCGCGCCGGTGCAGCGCTGTCACCCTTTCGTCTGATCACCGCATGCACACGCGGGCATATCGATGAGTTCCCCTTCTTTCAGTGGCTCCATCGGGAAAAAGGTGGGCCCAAAGATGTGAAGCACGAAATGCGAATGAGATCGCTGGGACGCACTTCTTCCCTCGATGACCTCGTGCTCGAATGCACCTGCGGGGTGGAGCCCCAGACCCTGGATGGAGCGACCAAGGCCGCGGCGATGAAGGGCATCATCGGGTGCAAGGGTCTGCGGCCCTGGCTCGGCGGCGAGTATTCCGAGGAGTGCGGGGAGACGCCGCGAGTGCTTCAGCGTGGTGCATCCAACGTGTGGTTCCCCGCAGTTCGCTCGGCGATCTCCATTCCGCCCTACTCGGAAGCTCTCGCAAAGTTTGTCAACAAGCACTGGTCGGTCCTGGAGGATCCGACCCTGGCCAGTGAAGCACTCATTCGCAAGGTCGCCAGGGACTCACGCCGCTACTCCTATGAGCAGATCCTCGCCGAGGTCGAGAGACGTCGTGGCGAGGAGGATTCGGACGATATCGACGAGCAACAACTCCGCCGCCAGGAGTTCCAGGCGCTGATGGATGGCCGCGAGGCATCCAAAGACGAGTCCGACTTCGTGTGTGAGATGTCGGTGACCAAAGGACAGTTTCCCGACGGGGTCCCGGACATCTTCACCGATCTCCGTAAGGTCACACGCCTCCGCGAGGTCCGCGCTCTGCGCGGATTCTCTCGCCTCTCCGGAGACTCCGATCCCGATACGCTCTGCAAGCTGTCCCCAGAGCCGCTCTACTGGCTGCCCGCGATCGAGGTCATCGGTGAGGGAATCTTCCTCGCGCTCGACCGCCAAGAACTGAAGGACTGGGCAGCAACACCTTTCGCCCAGGGCCGTCAACGCAAGCTCCAAGTCGCAGCCAACAAGCAGGCGCAGACGTTCAAGCGGCCACCCACCCAAGTCGATATCGCCAAGGTTGCTCTCCACACACTCGCCCATGTGCTGATCGATCAGCTCTCGCTCGACGCCGGGTACCCGGCGTCGTCGCTGCGCGAGCGATTGTTCGTCGACGACGACATGGCCGGAATCCTCATCTACACGGCCAGCTCTGACTCGGCCGGCAGCCTCGGTGGCGTCGCCTCGCAAGCGGACCCGACCAAGTTCGCGGCGGCCATCGAAGAAGGCTTGACCAGGTTGTCCTGGTGTTCATCCGACCCGGTCTGCATCGAGTCGCCCGCATCGGGAACCGATGCACTGAACATGGCCGCGTGCCATGCCTGCGTGCTGGCACCGGAGACATCCTGCGAGCTCAACAACACCCTGCTCGATCGCGCTCTCCTGTTCGGCACGCACGAGCCCGGCGAGGAGGACGCAGGCCTCTTCAGCGGGCACTACGCACAGGCATAGGCTGCGAACCGGACAGGATTCGAGGAGGCTGGGTCGTGGCAGATATCGCTGCAGGTGAACGCGTCATCGTTCGAGACGAGGAGTGGCTCGTCCGTTCGGTGCGTGCCACCGAGGTCGACGGCACCCGGGTCGAGGTCACCGGGGTCAGCGAACTGGTCCGCGACCAGGATGCAGTGTTCTTCGACCATACCGAACTCGACACCATCGACCGGCTCGACCCCCGTCAGGGCAAATTGGTCGCCGACGTCTCGCCCGGTTTCCGGCGAACCCGCCTGTGGTTGGAGTCGGTGCGCCGCAGCAGTCCGGTGCCCGCGGCCGACACGCGGATCGCCGTCGGACATCAGGCGCTCCTCGACCGCATGGACTACCAGCTCCGGCCGGCGGCCCAGGCGTTGGAGAACCTGCGCCCACGCATCCTCATCGGTGATGCCGTCGGGTTGGGCAAGACGCTGGAGATCGGCATCCTGCTCTCCGAACTGATCCGCCGCGGACGAGGTGAGCGCATTCTGGTAGTCACGCCCCGCGCGGTCCTCGAACAGTTTCAGCAGGAGCTGTGGACGCGCTTCGCCATTCCTCTGATCCGACTCGATTCCGCCGGCATCCAGAAGGTCAAGCAGACTCTTCCCAGCTCGCGTAACCCGTTCAGCTATTACAAGCGGGTCATCGTCTCCATCGACACCCTCAAGAACCCCCACCGCTACAAGCACCACCTCAAGAGCCAGCACTGGGATGCCGTCGTGATCGACGAGTGTCACAATCTGATCAACCGCGGAACCCAGAACAACGAGCTCGCCAAACTGCTTGCGGCGCAATCGGATGCGCTCATCCTGGCGAGCGCCACCCCGCACAACGGCAAGCAGGAGTCCTTTGCCGAGTTGATCAGCATGCTTGACCCGACAGCGATCGTCGATCCGAATGAGTACGCGGCCAAGGACATCAAACACCTCTATGTGCGACGTCACCGCAACTCTCCGGATGTCAAACTCGATGTGGCCCACAAGTGGAAGGCCCGCCGCAAGCCCGATGTGCTCGGAGTCGAACCCAACACTGCGGAGTTGCAGGTTCTCCGCGAACTGGAAGACGTGTGGCTGCATCCGACCGGACGCCCCGTCATCGAAGGTAAAGGCCGACAGCTCTTTCCGTGGACCCTGTACAAAGCGTTCCTCTCGTCGCCGCGCGCCCTGCGCGCCAGCATCGGGCGGCGACTGAAGACGATCGGCAACGAGCGTGACCGCGAGGCGGTGGCCCTGCTCCGACTCGACGATCTCGCCGCAAGAGCCGAGAAGACCGCCCCGGCGAAGCTCGGCGAACTCGTTTCCTACCTCGAAGCGATCGGTGTGGGCAAGGATTCCGACACCCGGGTGGTCATCTTCTCCGAGCGCATCGACACACTGGACTGGCTTCGCGCCGAACTGCAAGAGAAGCTCAAGTTCGCCGCCAAGGCTGGCAACGGTCTGCTCCCCGTAGAGGTTCTGCATGCCGGCCTCTCCGACGAGAAGATCCAATCGGTGGTGGAGGGATTCGGGCAGAAGGCGTCCGGGATCCGGATACTGGTCGCCTCCGACATGGCGTCAGAAGGGCTCAACCTCCACAAAGAGTGCCACCACCTGGTGCACTACGACCTGCCCTGGTCGTTCATCCGCATCCAGCAACGCAACGGCCGCATCGACCGGTACGGCCAGGTGCATTCACCCCAGATCACGGCGTTGGCCTTGACGACCGAGGAAGACGTCACTGACGACCTCAACGTCGTCACGAAACTGCTTCTGAAAGAGGACGAGGCCAACCGCGCACTCGGCGACGCTGAAGTGCTCCTGGATCTCCACGACGCCAAAATCGAGGAAGAGACCGTCATGGAGGCCATCCGCACCCATCAAGACCTCAACACGGTGATCTCCGAACCAACCCCGGAGAAGCTCAATCCCTTTGCCCGTCTGATGATCAAGGGCGGTGAGCATGAGAACGAGCCGGCTCCGGACACATCGGTCAGGTTGTCGTTCTTCGACGATGACGACAACTACCTGACCGAAGAGCTGGCCGACATCGCCACCGACAGGGGAGCAAAGAAGCTCGATGTGTACCGCGAGGCCGACAAGGACCTGATCGCCTTCACCCCACCCGACGACTTGATCACCCGATTCCGTGACCTCCCACCGGACTACCGTTCCGAACAAGGAATCGAAGAGCGCTTCCGCCTGACCGGGAGCCCCGACGTCGCCAGGGAGCGTCTCGCCCGCGCACAGAAGGCCGAGGACACCTCGTGGCCCGACGTCCACTTCCTCACCCCGATCCATCCGGTACTGGACTGGGCAGGGGACCGGGCGGTGGGACGCTTCGGGCGTAACGAGATCCCGGTCGTCACCGGCTCTGTCGACCGCATCTACTTCCTGACGCAGGCTGTATGGTCCAACGACGACGGACGACCGGCCATCGCCCACTGGGGTGCGGTCACTGGTTTGCCACGTTCCCCGGAGGTCGACGACTTCGAGACCATCGTCGAGATCTCGGGACTGAGCGAAGACGCCACCAACCCCGGCATCGACGAGGGCCGGCTTGCGGGACTGCAGAAACTCGTGCCCGCCGCAGTCGACGCCGCCCTCGCCCACATCAGGGACCGCCGTGAGGATTTCGAACAAGATCTTCTCGAACGCGTCGACCGATACCGGGCAGGCCTGACCCACTGGGAACAGTCGGCGCTGAAGATCGCCACCGAGCCAGGTAGACGCAAGGACAGCAGACTCGAGGTGGAGCACACCGCGGGCAGCTGGTCCACCATCATCGACTCCCTCGCCGCATCCGGGGACCCGTTTGTGCGCGTGGTCGGTGTCATCATTCCGAAGCCCAAGGGGTGACACGATGTTCGATTCCATCCACAATGTCAACGACTTCCTCTCTGAGCACTGGCTCGCCGAGGTCTTCCCGTCATCCCTGAAAACGCTGACGCGCCAATGGAAAGAATGGTCCGAGCAGGGCAAGTCGACACCCGTCAGAGGGCTGTCGTCCATCGCGGCCGGCTACATCAAGGACCTCGGAGACCTGCCCGATCCGACGGCCGACACCCTCGCCGACACGGTCACCGAGTTACACGGGATGCTGCTCGATGCCGTTGGCCTGAAGACCGATCCGATCATTCTCGAGACCCGGCAGGCCGAGACACCCATCGACGTGCCACTGCTGGCCAGGTATCCGAGTGCGACGACTACCGACTCCCTGCACATCTTGCAGGCGTACCCCGTGGCCAACGCCGATGCGCTGTTCGGCGGCGACGCCGAACTGGTGGAGCCGCTGACCATCCACGTGAGCAGCGAGAAATCCGAGTCGCTTTGCGGGGTCAGCGAGGCGATTACCCAAGTCTTCGTCAGCGACGACGCGCCCCGCTACCTGATGGTGGTCGCCGGCAGCGTGGTGCTCCTCACCGATGTTGTGCGCTGGTCGGAAGGCCGCTATCTCGCCTTCGACGTCGCCACCGCTCTCGACCGACGGGACGACAAGGCCAACGGCGAACTGTCTTGGCACGCCGGACTGTGGTCGGCCAATGCATTACTGCCCGATGAAGACGACGGCAAGGCCGAACTCGACCGGTACACGGAGAGCTCCGAGAAGCACGCCGTCGGCGTGAGCGAAGACCTCCGCGAAGGACTGCGGATATCAATCGAGAAGATTGCCAACGAAGTGCTCACGCGTCGGCGGGACAAAGGCCTCGCCGTCGAAGGCATCCCGGAACTACCACGTGATCTCACCACCCAATCGCTACGGTTTCTCTATCGCATCTTGTTCCTGCTCTTCGCCGAGGCGCGACCCGAACTCGGAGTGCTTCCGGTAGGAGCACGCGAGTACGAATCGGGATACGGGCTGGATCGACTCCGCGAACTCGTCCAAGTGCCGCTCACCGGGCGTTCAGCCGACGGGCATCATCTCCACGACTCTCTCGACCTTCTTTTCAGGCTCGTCAACACAGGCCACAACAGCGGCGGGCGGGACACGGAAGGTCTCGTCTTCGAGCCGCTTCGCTCCGATCTGTTCGATCCGTCGAAGACACCGCTTGTCGACGGCGAGGGCATGCGGATCAGCAACCGTGTGCTCCAGGAGGTATTGAACCTTCTCTTGCTTTCGAAGCCATCCAAGCGCAAGGGTTCTCAGCGTGGGTACATCTCCTACGCGCAGCTCGGCATCAACCAGCTCGGTGCCGTTTACGAAGGTCTGATGTCCTACAGCGGTTTGATCGCCACCGACGACATGGTGGAGGTGGCCAAGGACGGTAACGCCGACAAGGGCTCGTGGCTGGTGCCATCCAGCAAGTCCAGTGACTACGACGAGAAGGATATCGTGTGGCGCGAGGACCGACTCACTGGGCGCAAGGACATCGTCCGACACTCCAAGGGCAGCTTCGTCTTTCGCCTGTCGGGACGGGACCGCCAACGCAGCGCCTCGTACTACACCCCCGAGGTGTTGACCAAGTGCGTGGTGAAACATGCTCTCGCCGAGCTGATCAAGGACGACACCCCGGCGCAGGACATCCTCGAGTACCGCATCTGCGAGCCGGCGCTGGGCAGTGGCGCCTTCCTCAACGAGGCCATCAACCAGTTGGCCGCGGAGTATCTCAAGCGTCGGCAGGATGAGCTCGAAGAGCCGATCAAGCCGGAGAAGTACACCGAGGAACTTCAGAAGGTGAAGGCGTACCTCGCACTTCATCGCGCATATGGAGTCGACCTCAACTCGACTGCTGTCGAGTTGGCCGAAGTGTCGCTGTGGCTCAACGTGATGCACAGCGGACTGCGGGCACCGTGGTTCGGTCTGCATCTCCGCCGCGGCAATTCCCTCATCGGTGCGCGGCGCGCGACATACGATCTCACCGCGCTTGGCCGCGCGAAAAAGAGTTGGCTCAAGACGCCGCCGATGGACCGGCCGTTGTCGGAGGGCGCGATCGGCGACGGCGAGATCCACCACTTCCTGATGCCGGCCGATGGTTGGGCAGCGGTCGCGGACGCCAAACAGGCTAAAGAACTGGCTCCGGAAGCCGCGGCCGCGCTTCGTGAGTGGCGCAAGAGCGTGACCAAGAAGCCGAACCAGAAGCAGGCCGACCGGCTCCGAGCGCTGGCGACACGTGTGGAGCGACTGTGGGCGTTGGTATTACGTCGGATGGAAATCAGCGAGCAGCAAGTCTCCCGGCAGATCGACGTTTGGGGCGCCGACATCCCGTCGATCAGGGCTGCGGTGTCGCGCGAAAAGGTGGAGGAGGACCTTCACAACCCCGAAGGTCCGTATGAACGGCTCCGTCTGGCCATGGATGCGTGGTGCGCACTGTGGTTCTGGCCGCTCACTGGATCGGTCACCGATGATGAACAAGGCCATCCCGGCCCGCCGGATCTCGATGAGTGGATAGTGACGCTCGAAGAGCTCCTCGGCGCGGCGGGAATCAAGAAGGTTCACAAGGATCAGGGCTCTTTCCAAGATCTCGCCGAAGGCTACAAGGAACTCGCACAGATCGACAAGCGAGATCGAGAGTTCACGGGTATGCGATCCATCCCGGATCTGCTGCTGCGTCATCAGTGGTTGGGTGCGGCCCGCGAGATTGCTCAGGACCAGGGATTCTTCCACTGGGAGTTGGACTTCGCGCAGATCTTCCAGCGCGGAGGGTTCGATTTACAGGTGGGTAATCCGCCGTGGGTGAGACCACTGTGGCGCGATGATGTCTCTCTCGCAGAATTCGACCCATACTTCCTTCTCGAGGAAAAGATTCCGGATAGAATATTCAAGCAGCGGCGTTCTCGGGTCCTGGAGTCCGATGAGGCTTCAGTTGGTTATCTAATCGATTTGAGTTCCTGGGCGGGCACGGCCGAGTCTCTTGGTTCTCATGTCGAGCATCCGGTGCTCACTGGTGTCCAGACCAACCTGTACGCAAACTTCATGGAGTGCGTCTGGCGCAATTCAGGAGAATTCGGCATCGCGGGATTGCTGCATCCAGAGGGACACTTCACGGACCCAAAGGGTGGGGTATTGCGGAGTTCGGCCTATGCTCGCCTCCGCCGCCATTGGCAGTTTGTCAACGAGCTAATGCTCTTTGAAGAGATTGGGCACCCGAAGATGTACGGAATTCATATATACGGGGGTGTCCGGGATGAAGTCTCATTTATTCAGATTGCATCGCTTTTGAGTCCGGAGACGGTCGACAGCTCTATGGGCTGCGAACCTTCTGCGGGCAGAGACATACCCGGTATTCAGTATCCTTGGGGTGGATGGGATCTGCGCGGCCATCCATCACGGATCGAAACTATTACTGAGCCGGTCCTCCGTGACTGGGCGAGAATGTTTGATCCGCCAGGCACTCCGGCGACTCAAGCGAGACTCTTGAGACCCGTAACAAGAGAGCACGTCGAAGTCCTCCGCATATTGGCGAACTCGCCGAACCGACTTTCAGACTTGGGATATAGATGGACTCGCTGCTTCGACGAGGACAAAGGCAAGAAAGATGGCTACATAGAATGGCGTACTGAAGTCCCTTACTCGGCATCTGAATTGGTCTATCAGGGGCCGCATATATCGGTCGCGACTCCGTTTGCGAAAGAGCCCAACGAGAACTGTAAGAGCAAGGGAGACTACACCACCTGGGACCTCGAATCCCTTCCGGAATCGGTGATCCCACGAACCAATTACCAGCGTGCCTGCGACCGCGACTCCTACGACGCCGGTATCCCGAAGTGGGGCGATCGACCCGCGACGGACTACTGGCGGGTAGCGTGGAGGCGAATGACCCAACCTGGGTTGGAAAGATCACTCCACGCAGCCCTTGTCAGGCCGGGGGTAGCACATGTAAACACAGTCAACTCGTTGACTGTGTGTACATGTGCTACCACCTGTAAACAATTGTCGAGCCCTGAAGGGCTCTCCGACGTACGCAAGACCGGCCTTGTTGCCGGACTGTGGGCGTCACTTCCCTTCGACTACCTGGTAAAGGTCAGCGGGAAGTCTGACGTGCAAGCAGAACTCGTTGACCGGTTCCCTGCCCCGATCGATCATCCTGCAGCTCAACAACTCCTCCTACGGACGCTGCGCCTGAACTGTCTGACGCGCGACTACGAAGAGCTCTGGGATGCCCTCTACGAGAAGGGGTTTGCCGGCGATTCGTGGACTGCGCCGTTCGCCTCGCTGCTGGACCCCCTCGGGGTGAGTACGCGGAGGTGGACGATGAAGACCCCGCTCCGCACCGACTTCGAACGTCGTGCGGCACTCGTCGAGATCGATGCGCTGGCGGCGCTCATGCTCGGTCTGACCGCCGAACACCTCGCACTGATGTTCCGCGCCCAGTTCCCGGTGCTCCGCAAGTACGAGTACGAGATGTACTTCGACTGGAACGGGCGCAAGATCGCGAAAGATCACCACGCACAAGGAGTTCACCAGCAGAAGGACGATTACAAACTGCTCCAGGCATGGATGATCGGCGAGGACTGCGGCGACCTGCTCGACCGCTACACGCCGTTCGCGCCTGACGCTGACCACGATGAACCGTGGTTCTACAAACCGGATCGTGAAGCAGAGATGCGCGCGGCCTACGCAGAGTTCGAACAGCGATTGGCCGCTGGCGAATGACAGCTCCGAATCCGAGCCTCCCATCGCTGCTGGCGTTGGAGACCCAGGACTCGATCGTTGAGTACCTCTCGACGACCTTCGCGCTCTCGGACCCCGAAGCGCAACAGGCGCTTCGTGCATTCTTGGCCGATCCCGGTACCGGAATCTTCCGCGGTCCCTACCTGAAGATCAGGACGCCCTACCAGCCGGTCGGGACGGGATGGGTGTCACCGTTGGAGTGGATGCCAACGGGATTCAAACCCTTTCAACACCAGGCCGAGGCATTCGCTCGGTTGTCGACGAATGGCAAAGCAGCACAACCCACAATCGTCACCACGGGTACCGGGTCGGGTAAGACGGAGTCGTTTCTCGTTCCGTTGCTGGACCATTGCAGACGGGCTGTGGCGCGCGGTGAGAAGGGTATCAAGGCGATCATCCTGTATCCGATGAACGCTCTGGTCACCGACCAGGCTCGCCGCCTGGCGCAGTACATCCACGATGACAACCGCCTGGCGGGCGTGACGGCGGGTGTCTACATCGGCGGTAACGGCAAACGAAAGCATCTGAGCCGCCATGCTCTCGTCGATCACCGTGAGACCTTGCGAGAGAATCCGCCTGACATTCTGCTCACCAACTACCGCATGCTCGACTTGCTCCTGCTTCGCCGTGCAGACTCGAGTCTGTGGGCGGATGCGGCGCTGAGCCTGCAGTACCTCGTCCTCGACGAATTCCATACCTACGATGGCGCTCAAGGTACCGACGTTGCCATGCTCATCCGCCGCCTCGGTGCCAAGGTGGGTGTGGCCGGAGCAGGTGGGCCACTCGGACGCATCACGCCCGTTGCGACGTCCGCGACCTTGGGCGGCGGAACTCAGAGTTCGGCTCTCCGCGACTTCGCCGAAACCATCTTCGGCACCCGGTTCGCTCCCGACTCCCTCGTTGGTGAGAGTTCGTTGGCAGCCACCGACGTCGTGCAAGAGGTCGATTTCAAACTCGACATCCCCAGCGTTGACGACATCCTCTCCGCCCCGGCGCCGGTGAGCGACGACCCGGAGTCGTGGAAACCCCTCGCCCATGCGGTACTGGGCTCTGCCGCAGCCGAATCGGTCGACTTGAGCGATCCAGTGGCGATCGGAAACGCCCTGCGCCGCCATTTTCTCACCCGAGCCGTGATCGACGTGCTCGGCGACGAGCCCATGACCGTCGCGGACGCCGTGAACGGCATCGCACAAGCAGGCATCCTGCCCTGGGGTGTCCACAACTCCAGCAACCCCGGCGAAGCCCAAACCGCACTCCTGCGCTTCCTCGCGCTCATATCAATCGCCCGCACACGAGACGCAGGCGGATCGCTGCGGCCGCTGGTCAACGTGCAAGTGCAGACCTGGGTGCGAGAGCTCAGCCGCATGATGCGGGTTGTCGGGTCGAGTCCCGGCTTCCATTGGTGGCACGACGGCCCCGTAGAAGGGCAACGCCTGCTGCCGGCGACATACTGCCGCGTCTGCGGTCGCGCCGGGTGGATGGCCGCAACCACCGAACTAGGCGACAACCTTGCCGGCGAGGCATCAACCATCTGGCGCAACAGTGCGCGGCACTCCAGTCGGTCCAAGACGCGGGCGCTCCTCGCGGCAAATCCAGGTGAAGGCGGAGTTCGTTACCTCGACCCGGAGACACTGGAGCTGTACGCCACATCCGGCAGCAACACCATCGCTGTCCACGTCTCCGCGAGCGACGAGGATGCGGCCAATGAGGTCTGCCCGTCGTGTGGTGCGCGAAATGCCATCCGCTACGTGGGGTCAAGCGTCGCAACACTTCTCAGTGTCGGACTCACCACGGAGTTCGGTTCACGGGTTCTCCCCGACGATGAAAAGAAGACCCTGGTCTTCACCGACTCGGTACAGGATGCGGCCCACCGCGCCGCATTCATCGAGGGTCGCGCGTTCGCCTTCAACTTCAGATCGGCACTGTTCCGCGCGGTCCGCGACGGACGCCTGAGCCTCGACGAGGCAGGAAATGCGATGGCGGAGGACGCTTCGAGCGGCGAACTCTACGCTCTCACGCCCCCGGATTTCAGCCGACGGTTGACCGACGACGCCGACTGGCTCGACCACGACAACGGGACGCTACGTTCCCTTCTCGCGACCCGCCTCGCCTTCCAGTCACACCTCGAAATCGGACTCGGTTCCCGCACCGGTCGCACACTCGAGCTCACCTCATCACTCGCAGTCGACATCGACGTCGACCTTGACACCTTCGGCGCTCTCGCCCGCGACATCCATCAGAACCTCCCACAGCTGAGCCTCGGCGGCGTGCCCGACCCCGCTTTCTATCACCCCTGGCTTTTCGGCCTGATCGATCACCTGCGCATCGGAGGCGGCATCGCCCACCCGTGGCTCGCGCGCTACATCAAGGAAGAGGGCAAACGCTGGTCCATTTGGGGTGACAGCGCCGACGGCATGCCAAAGTTCCCCCGTGGCCGTCCCGCGCCGTCCTTTTACACGACAGGACCCTCCGGCGATTCCGACTTCCAATCTCTCAACCCACGCGGCGAATCCTGGCTCACCGACTGGACAAAACGATGCCTTGGCGTCACCGCCGGAGAAGCCAGGGCACTGCTCTCGGGTGTCGTCGAACAACTCGCGGGCACTTCCGGACCCCTGGTCCGGCGATCCGGGGAAAAGGGATCCCAGATCTATGGTCTCACACCCGAATCGGTGATCCTCGATGCCGTCGGTATCGCGCTCTTCGATTGTCCGACATGCCATCACGTGCAGCCGGCGTCATCGAACCGACTCGAGGTGTGGCGGGATGCTCCCTGCCCGAGGATGCGTTGTCCCGGGCATCTCGAGATCGGTGCAGCGGAGAACACGAACTTCTATCGGTCCATGTATCGCAGCGGCCGAATCCGTCGCATCGTCAGTGCAGAACACACTGGCCTGCTCGAGCGTGCCGAACGCGAGGAGGTCGAGACGCGATTCAAGGTCGGCGGTTCCGCTTCCGACCCCAACATCTTGGCCTGCACGCCCACCCTCGAGCTGGGTATCGACATCGGCGATCTCAGCACCGTCGCCCTGGCATCATTGCCGCGGTCCACCGCCAACTACCTTCAGCGCGTCGGCCGGGCCGGACGTTCCACCGGCAACGCGTTCGTTCTCGCAGCGGTGCCAACATCGCCGCGCGACCTCTACTACTTCGCCCAACCCGAGAACCTGATCGCGGGAGAAGTCCGGCCACCCGGTGCGTATCTCGAGGCCACTGAACTCCTGCAGCGTCAATACTTCGCCTTCTGCCTCGACAAAGTCGCCGCACAACAGCTTTCGGTCACGACCACCATGCCCACCAAACTGGCCGAGTGCCTCGACCACGGCATGGATGATGGCCAATGGCTCAGATCGGTCATCGACGTCTGCATCGATCATGCCGATCCGTTGGTCACAGAGTTCTCGGAGTTGTTCGCGTCCAAGATCTCCGACGATGCCCGCCTGCACCTACGGGAATTCGCACGCGATGATATTCGTGCCCTCGCCGCCGAGACCGCGGCCCGGTGGAAGACCGAGACCGACGAGATCCGCACCCGGATGAGCGGTCTGTCGGACACCATCGCCGTCCTCGACGCCCACGGTCACCTCGACGACGCCCAGAAAGAAGACCGCAAACGCTGTGCCGGAGAATTCCGGGCACTAAGCGAGCAACTCTACGAACGCGGCAGCATCGAAACCCTCACCGGACTGTCCGGCGTCGGACTCCTGCCGAACTACAACCTCCTCGACGACGCGACCACCCTCGATATCCACCTGTGGTGGACCGTCGGTGAATCCGGCGGTAAACCACAAACGGAGGCGCTCGACCTCAGCTACGAGCGGGGAAGCGCTACCGCCCTGACCGAACTCGCACCCGGCGCCTACTTCTACGCGGGAGGCAAGCGAGTCGAGATCGACGCGATGGACATCGGACCCGGCACCAAACCACACTGGCGCCGAACTCGTCTGTGTCCTGATTGTGGTTGGGGCACAACCACACTTGACACGGTCCACGCATGCCCACGTTGCCATTCCGGTGCCGTCGCAGATTCCGGATGTGCACACAACGTGCTCGAGCTACGCAAGGTATCGGCGGTGCATCGTCTCGATGACACCCTCATCGACGAGGACGCCGAGGATCGCACTCGCACCTTCTTCGGAACAATCACGGGTGTCGACATCGCGCCCGAGGACATCACGCAGGCGTGGCGTCACACCGGTGCCACCTTCGGTGCCGAGTACGCCCGAACCGCCACCATCCGCACGATCAACACCGGCTACGGCGACGCCCCGGGAGAGCCCATCACCATCGCCGGCGACGAACGCAACGCGCCCGGATTCACGACATGCGAACACTGTGGCGTCGTGGCCTCCAGAAACACCCGCACGGACGACGTGCGCCATCGCGGCTACTGCGTCACACGGCGAGGTGGCACGGAGAAATGGACACGTCTCCTGCTGTCCCACGAACTCCGAACACAGGCCGTCAGATTGCTGCTTCCGGTGTCCTTACTGAACTTCGAGACGACACTCGCATCATTCAAGGGGGCGCTGCTTCTCGGGCTACGCAAGGACTTCGGCGGCGATCCCCAGCATCTGGCTGTAGTGGCCTCCAGCATGACCGGCACTGAAGGGGCCACCCGCAGGTTCCTGGTGCTACACGACACGGTGCCCGGCGGAACCGGATACCTCGACCGCTTCGGTGAGCCCGACCGCTTGCGGCACATCCTCACCCTCGCCCGCGACACGCTCGCCGAATGTCCCTGTCGCACCGAAGAACTACGCGCATGTCATCGATGCCTGTATGGGGTGCTGCCTGCCCGCGACATGACGCACGCCTCCCGGGAAACCGCACTCGACCGTCTCGACGAGTTCCTCGGAAATTGGGAGGTCGAGAAAATCGGGACGGTCACCGGCATCGACATCGGCAAAGTGCAGCTCAGCGAACTGGAGATTCGTTTCCGCGAGCTGATGAAGAAGCAACTCGACTCGCGGGCCGGCTCCTCCTATGAGATCTCGATGGGGACAAACGGAGAAGAACTCGACATCCGCATCCCGGGACTCGACGGGCAACCTCGCAGATGGCGGATGCGGCCCCTCGTCCAAATGGTGGCTTCGGGCATCGCCACCGAACCCGACTTCCTGCTCACCCGGGTGGACGCGCAAACTGCGGATGTCGCAATTTATCTGGACGGCAAGCAGTTCCACGCAAGTGTGGAGCACAACCGCACCGCCGACGACGCGAAGAAGCGTGATGCGTTACGTCGTTCGGATGCACGAGTCTGGTCGATTTCGTGGGAGGACGTCACCGCGGTCGAAACCGGCAGCGCCAAGAACCGATCACAGGACATCGTTCATCAACACGTCAAGAACTCCGCAGCCGAGCAGGTGACCGATCCGCGGATCAAATACCTGTGGGACAACCCGATCGACTTCCTCATCGAATACCTCGCCGATCCGGACGCCGACGTCTGGGGTGACGGCGCCACCGCGACGACCCTGGCTTTGGTCACCGCCCCGGACAAACACGGTACCGATGAGCCCGTCTTCACCAGTCCCACACAGCTGGGTCAGGTACTCGCCGACATCGCAGTCGGAACCGACTCCCACGCTTCGGGTTCCGGAAGCATCATGGTGGTTCCGCGACACGGGTTGAGTGGGTTGCCGCTCCTGATCTGTGCCGACCCCGAGAACTTCGAACCCACCCTCGGAGTCTTCACCCTCCTCGATGACTCCGAGGAGTCGGTCGGCGGCAAGATCCACGACCAACGATGGCGTGCCTGGCTCCGATGGGGGAATCTCCTGCAATTCGTCCCGGTGCCGCACTTTGGCGATCTGCTGCCCCAACGCATGGCAGCCATCTGGACGACCGAATCCTTGGCCGATTTCCTCTCGGTACCGGTCCCCTTGGCGAGCACTTCGGCAGGCCGCAGCGACATCATCACCCCGCTGTCCGGCGAGTGGAAGATTGTCCACGAGTACGCCGATCCGGCTGTGTCGGGCCTCGTCGAGGAGTTGGCGGTGAAGGGGACGGCGATCCCCGAGGTCGGTATGGAGCTGGGCCCGGATCAATCCATTTGGCAGGTGGAACTCGGTTGGGAAGACCCACGAATCGCCGTCGTGACCGACGACGTCGACGACCGTGACCGATGGCTGGAGGAGAATGGCTGGCGGGTGTTCCGCATGTCGGCTGTGCCCGAGAACGGCCTAGTGGGCGAAGTTGTCGACGCAGTGACAGGAGGAAAATCATGACGAGATACGTGCAGATGCACGAGATGTTCCAGGAGTCCTACGACAAGCTCGACGGCAGCATCAAGGGCAAGGTCCTCAACTTCATGGTGAAGCTCCAACAGGATCCGGACGCCACCGGACTGGACTTCAAGAAGCCGAAGGGAGCTGCCAACAAGCACATTCGGACAGCACGGGTCAACGACAACTACCGTGCTGTCCTGGTGGACCCGGGCAAGGATTCGGCCCTCTTCCTGATCTCGGTGATGACCCACGACGACGCCTACGATTTCGCAGGCAAGGTCACACTCCAGGTCAACACCAAGACCGGAGCCGCCGAACTCTTCGACCGACGAGCACTTCAGGAAGCGGTCGACCAGGCGCCGACCAGCACCTCGGACTCCGACGTTCCCTTCATGCCCGCGGCAGTGAAACCGATCGACCTCGAACGTTTCGGTGTGGAGCCAGAACTTGCCGAGAAACTGACCGAGGTGGTCGGTGAAAAGGCCTTCCTCGCCATCGCAGAGGCCCTGCCCAACACCCAGGCCAGTGCGGTCCTCGACATGGCGTTCGGGAAGAGCCCCGATGAGGTGTGGAATTCCTACGCCATCGACGAACCCGGCCCGATCGATCCCGACGATATCCAGAAGGCATTCACCCGCCCCATCTCGCAGCTCAACTTCACCGCCGCTGCCGGCGACAACGAGGCCGAGCTCCGGGCCGTCCTCGAGGGAGACTTCGCCAAGTGGCGTGTGTGGCTCCATCCGCTGCAGCGCAAGCTTGCCGACCACGACGGTTGGAACGGTCCCTTCCGCGTCACCGGTGGTGCGGGGACCGGCAAGACTGTTACCGCGCTTCACCGAGCCCGGCACCTCGCGCGTCGGCTGGATCAGGAGAAAAGTGCGGCAAAGGTGCTACTGACCACCTACACCCGAAACCTGGTGCGCGCCATCGAAGCCCAGTTGATCGAGCTCGCAGGCAAGGAGATCACCCAGCGGGTGGAGGTCCTCAACGTGGACTCCCTCGCGCGCAAAGTGGTCGCTTCGACCGACACCGGCCGCGCTCTCGTCAGCTCATCCTCACTCGTCCCCGACGGTGACCAGCGGGTCGTGCAGCTGTGGAAGGTGGCCGCACAGCAGTCGGATCACCACTGGGAACCAACATTTCTCGCCGAGGAGTGGTCCATGGTCGTCTTGGGAAACTCGATAGAGAACGAGGCCGCGTACCTGCGCGTGGCCAGGAGTGGACGTGCCCAACGCCTTTCGCGACCTCAGCGTGCCGATGTCTGGAAGGTGATCGAACACTTCCAGCGATTGATGAGGGCTGACAGCCTGATCACCTTTACCGAGCTCGCCGCACGCGCTGCGTCGGCCCTCGGCGCGGACCCGAAGCTACGCGACAAGTTCGACTACCGATTCGCCATCGTGGACGAGGCACAGGATCTCCATCCCGCTCATTGGAAGATGGTACGTGCGCTGGTCGCGCCGGCAACCGACGATCTCTTCATCGTCGGTGACGCACACCAGCGGATCTACGGACGGCCAACACCACTGTCGCGCTACGGAATCGAGACCCGTGGACGTTCCCGGAGGCTGACGATCAACTACCGCACCAGCCGGGAGATTCTGCAATGGACCCTCCAGGTGGCCGACCCGGACGTCGACGACCTCGATGTCGAATCGGAAAGTCTGCAAGGCTCACGATCGGTGTTCGGTGGGCCTGCACCAGAGACAGCCGGCTTCGACAGTGTCGAGCACGAGAACGCCGGGATCGCGACATTCATCAAACGATGGGAAGAGCAGGGACTGCGCGCCGCTGACATCGCCGTCTTCACCTACGAGAAGCGACATGTCGCAGACATCGTACAATCGCTGGCCGCGGAAGGGATCAATGCCGCGGCAGTCGGCTCGAACACCGCCGAAGAGAAGCTCGGTGATGTGGTTCGTGTGATGACTATGCACAGAGCCAAGGGCCTCGAGTATCGCGGGGTGGTCCTGGCGAGGCTTGGAGAGAACGAGTTTCCACCCGCATACATTGCAAGCAAGACAGGTGATGATCTCGAACGCGAACTGAAGAAGCTCCGCAGCGTCCTCTACGTTGCCGGGTCCCGGGCGCGCGAGCGAATGGCCATATGCTGGACTGGTTCGCAAAGCGACTTCACAGGGCGGCCGGTGGTATAAGAGCTCTAACTATTGTTCATCCGGCACTTCGCGAGGTCGATGCCCAACAGCGGCGAGACAGAAAAACAGGAAACGATGGCAACGTTCAGAACAAGCGCACGCGCGGTAGACATGCTTGGCCGCCAGCAGATCGCAGGTATTCCCACAGCTATCTCGGAGATCTTCAAGAATGCCCACGACGCATATGCTTCGAATGTTCGCGCTGACTACTTTCCGGCGCGCCAGACCCTCGTGATCCGCGACAATGGCGTCGGAATGACCAGAAGCGAGTTCGTTGAAAGATGGCTCACGGTAGGTACCGATAGCAAGCTTAAAGACTCTAGCTTGCCTCCGATGATTCGAACTAAAGGGGCCGGAATCCGCCGCCAGATGGGCGAAAAGGGGATCGGCCGACTTGCCATCGCGACGCTTGGGAATCAACTGATAGTGGTAACGCGAGCGGGGGGTCAGGCGCGATCAGGTGTTGACGAGGGCATTACAGTCGCATTTGTTCAGTGGAGCACCTTTTCAATTCCAGGGCTAACGCTTGATGAGGTCCCTGTGCCGATTCGCACTGTAAGTACCTTGGATGAAGTAAACCCACATTTGGTACGAAGCCTCGCAACGGAATTTCGGGAGGAACTTGCCCAATCCAGCCGTGCTGTAAGTAGCGGACACTATTCGGGAATACTTGCTGAAGTGGACCAGCTATCACTAGATCCAAGGGTGTACATCACGCTTGGTGACAGGGAATTCTTGTCGGCGGGAGGCACTTCCTATCTCATCGCACCAGTTGGGCTTGACTTGGCAGAATCGGTAACTGTTCCCGGACATTCACTCACCAGCGAGGTTACAGAGTTTCAGAAGTTCCTGTTGGGGTTCTCCAATACGATGACAGAACGTTGGTCGAATGAGCGCATTGAAACAAGTTTCTTCATCCACGAAAATAGTTCGATTACTGATGCTATCGATCCGGAGTCAGAGTTCTGGACTCGGGATGATTTCGGGCGCTCCGACCACGTTGTCGAAGGAAATTTCGACCGATATGGAACCTTTGACGGGCAAATATCAGTTTACGGAAAAACTCCGACTTCATATGTTGAGCCATGGACGAAAGGCGCTGGAAGTACTACCGCGTGCGGTCCATTTTCGATAAAATTCGGATATCTACAGGGCAAATCATCAGAATCACGCTTGGCGCCGGACGACTATTCATTGATGTCTCATCGACTAGATGCCATTGGCGGTATCTACATTTATAGGGACGGAATACGGGTCTTGCCATATGGGAACTCCGACTACGATTATCTCGACATCGAGAAGAGGAGGTCAAAAAGGGCATCAACATACTTCTTCTCGTACCGTCGGATGTTTGGAGTGATAGAGTTAGACAGCTCAGTGAATCGTAATCTGCAGGAAAAGGCGGGAAGAGAGGGATTCAGGCAAAATCGTGCGTACCGTGAGTTTGTAGAAATCCTTCAGAACTTCTTCATACAACTAGCGGCGGAGTACTTTTCCGCAGATTCCGACCTAGGGCGTCAGTGGCTCGACACTCGCTCGGCCCATAACCGGAGGGCCGCCCTTGAGATCCTCAGAGAACGCGATGCAAAGAGCCGGAGAAAGTTCGTACGGAACCTACAAGACTGCGCAGATCGTCTGAATCGAGGGGAACTACAGCGGGAGGCTGATAGCGAGTTCGCCCGTTTCAAACGCAGTCTTAGTGAGAGCGTCTCACGTCTGACTTCGGTTGAACTAGTCGACAGTCTTGCGGTGACACTTGAGCGCTTGTCTGAGAAATACGACCTTGCGCGCCCGGTCGACCTACCACTCGCTGAGGACGAAGAGGAATTGTGGACCGAGTACCGCGAGATACTGCGCTCAAATGAATCGTATCTTGGGCGGCTGCAAGACGAGGCGGTAGAGTGTCTTACGCGCCTACCAGGGCCAGCTAAGTATTCGGCTGAGGATCTTGTTGATCGAAGGTTCGCGGAACTGTCCGAACAAATCCATGTCAGACTCCAGAGACGTAGCGAAATGACGCATCGAACCCTTGAGAACGCATTGAGTAAACTACACGAGTTCACTCAGCAAGGGCATCTAGCAATGGACGCACTTATTGAGCAGAAACACCTTAGTCGAGCTCAGTTTAACGATACTGCGCAGGCGGTAAATAGAGATTTTTTACTTCTAGACCAGGCACTTGCTGAGATTGAAGACGATGCTGGCCGATGGATGCGGCGTGCGTCTGGTGACGAACTATCGGAGCCGGGCCGGCGGGTGCTGAAGGAAGAGATAATGGATCTAGAAGAACGTCTGGAGCAGAATCTTGAGCTGCTTCAACTTGGCCAGACGGTCGAAATTCTGAGCCACGAACTGCAGGCTAGCACCACCGCGGTGCGAAAGGGCCTTAGGAACCTGAAGCCGTGGGCGAATGGCACACCGTCTCTTCAACCCATTGTTCGGGATCTAACTGCTGCCTTCACTCACCTGGACGGTCACCTTAGGCTGTTCACGCCGCTCCAGAGGCGGCTGTATCGCGAGCGGGTGGCCATAACTGGCCGTGAGGTCGAAGCATACGTCAAAGCTATCTTCGACGAGCGCCTTAAGAACCATGAGATTGAACTCGTAGTAACTGAAGACTTCCGCAATTGGACATTTGTGGGGTTTCCGAGCGTTCTCTATCCTGTCTTTGTAAATCTAATGGACAACTCTATTCATTGGCTTACCCGAAGCGATCTCGAGAGGAAGTCTATTCGACTTCACTATGACCAGAAACGCGAGTGGGTAACGATCGAGGATTCCGGTCCAGGTGTGAGGCCAAACGACTATGATCGCATATTTATGCGAGGGTTCGGCCGGCGACGCGGCGGCCGTGGACTAGGGCTCTACCTCGCGCGCCAGGTGCTTAGGGCTGAAGGTCTAGATCTGTGGCTTCATCGGTCGGGTCCGAATCCTGTCTTCGTTATTTCGAAGCATGACGGTGATGCTAATGGTTGACAACAGGATTCGTGCCGAGCGTTTTCTTCGGACTGCTGTCCTGGTTGATGACATGGCATTCGGGGATTCACCTGACGGTGTCATGACTGCTTCGTTGGAAGGAGGTTTGCCGGAGTTAGGCAACGATAGCGCTGGCCCGAGAAGACTTCAAGCCGATCTTGAGGGTGGGGATGCGGTGGTAGGGACTGAGGCGCTGGATGCGAAGAGTGTGATTTCTGGTTTCGCCGCCTTGGGAATTACCTGCGCAATCCTTCCGCCGGAAGGTCCAGATCTCCAGGGTGCTCGGAACGAATCTATCCTGGCCCTTGCGAAGACTGCGGACTTGGTGGTGCTGGATTGGGTGATAGATAGAGTTGAACAAACTGAAGGCGGTGGCTCCTTCTTCAGGCTGGACACGAACCTCAAGTTGTTGCTGGAGGTACTCAGCGCCGATCGAGCGAGCGGAAACCGTCTGAGACTTGTGTGTATATACACCGGACATCCGAACCTATCTGGTATCAGGGACGAGATCCTCAAGAAGTTGGGTGAAACCGCGAGCTCTGTATCACTGCCCGTACCGACATCGGCGATTGATTATATAGACTTCAATGGCGCACGAGTGGTTCTCGTCAATAAGTCGCTACGGGGTCCTCATGTTGCAAATGAGAGCCCTGATGAAGAAGGAGAAGTGGTCTATAAGAGGGTTGCGGAGAGCGACCTGGCTGCGTTCGCCGTCGGAAAATTTTCTGATTTCGTGTTGACCGGAACTCTCCCGGAGGCTGCCCTGGGTGCACTCACCGCTGTCCGAGACAACGCACATCTAATTCTGAGGCGATTCAGCAGCGACATGGACCCCGCTCTGTTGAATCACCGCGCACTGACTTCAGAAGCGGCTGCGGGCGAGTATCTTCTCGAGCTGATCGCGGACGAGGTTTCGTCGGTCGTGACCTCGTACGAGGCCGGTGCTTCGATAATGGCCGATTCTCGGGTAGAGGCGCGTATCCAGGAGTTGCTGGACAGCAATTCTGCAGAAGTCAGCTCTAATCATGACGAGATAAAGAAGTACTTCCTCGGGCGTTCTTCAAATATTCCAAAGAAGGATCGAGGAGTCGGCCTTCTGGTTCCAGGTAGTGAATCTGATGCCTCGAACGCTGTCGAAGTCGACAACAAGTTCTCTGTTCTATCATCCTTCGCGAGGGATGGGGCCAGCTACGGGCTAAGGGAAGTCGCACCGATCTTGAGTGTGGGTACGGTAATTGCGCCTGTTGGCGGGGATGGCCAGGGTTATCCATACTTTCTAATCTGTCTTCATCCAGCGTGTGATAGCGTCTTTCGCTCAGGTGACAATTCGCGGAAGAAGCAGTTCCCCTTCCTCGAGATGAAGGTGGTCGACGACGACTCGAGGAACTTTCATTTAATCGCGCAGGACAGAGGGAGCTATGTGCGTGCGTATGCAGAGAGCCTCTCATTCGCGAACTTGGTTGGGATTGATTTCCGGGCAGCCGATGATTGTGATTCAGTTCAGGCCGTTTGGCAGCGCAAGGATGCTCGTTGGTGCTTCGAGCCCACGGACACTGTCAAGTCGCTTAATGGTCCGCATGTTGATCAGTTTGTGTGGGTTGGCGACCTGCGCACGGGCAAAGCGCACAAGCTTCTTCAGTCGATCGCTAACCTGTCGTCGCGGATCGGTTTGAACGAGTACGAACACCTTCGGATACAGGCGAAGGACCTGTGATCGCGTGCTGAATAGCGAGGTCGAGCTGGACGCTTCCCAACGCGCGGTGGCAGAGGCGGCCAGCGACGCGCGCTTGCTCGTGATCGCCGGGGCGGGTCAGGGCAAGACCGAGGTGGTGGCGTCGCGCATCCAGTTCTTGGTGGATGAAGAGGATCTCTCGGCGTCCACCGAGATCATGGTGCTGAGCTTTTCCCGTGCAGCCGTACAAGCGGTCCGGACACGCCTCGAAGTGCATGACATTGCCCGCACTGACGTCCGGACCTTCGACTCGCTGGCCTCGTACTTGCTGTCGCAGAACGGAAAGGAACCCGTCGGCAGCTTCGACAATCGGGTTCGCCAGGCGACCCAGTTGCTGAACGACAAGTCGAACGATGTGGAGGGGATCGAAGACCTGCAACACCTGGTGCTCGACGAGGTCCAGGATCTGGTCGGCGACCGCGCGGAGATGATCTTGGCATTGCTCCGACGAATGGATGATGCGGCCGGTTTCACCGCACTCGGCGATCCTCTGCAGGGAATCTACGACTTCACTCTCGCCGAGTCGCGGAGCAAGAGGACCTCGACCGACTTCGCGGACTGTCTGGTCGACGTCTTTGGTGCGGAGAAAGTGAGCCTGGCGCGGAATTACCGCGCACGCGGTTTGTTTCCCAATGGAGTGGTCGACCTTGGCAATCAGCTACGTGCGCAGCAAGAGCGGGACGCAGCGGAGACGGTCACTCAGTTCGAAAGGACCTTGCCCCACTCGGGCGTGATCAAGAATTGGGGTTTCCTCGCTGAGCCCGACTCCGGGAGAACAGCGATTCTGTGTGCCACAAACGGCGAGGCGCTTCGAGTATCGCGATTCCTCACCGAGCAGGGAGTCGATCACGTCGTTCGTCGCCAGGCCAGGGAGTTCGGCGCTGCACGCTGGATCGCGGGCGTCTTCGAGGACTTCGCCGGACCGGAGGTCGACAGGGAGAGCGTCCAGTCGGTGATCGAGGCAAAGCTGGCCGCACGTCTTCAGGACGAGGCGTGGTACCTGCTGAAGGGAGCCGAAGGACGCTCTCGCAGCATGTACCAGCTCAACCTGCCCCGAGTGCGCAGTCTCATCACCTCTGGAGCACTGCCCTTGACCTTGACCGAACCCGACGAATCGCGCGTGATCGTGTCGACGATCCATCGGGCAAAGGGCTTGGAGTTCGACAGGGCCTACTTCGTGCATCCCAACAGCCCCATGGGAGATCAGGATGCGTGGCCGGCACTACGTCAGAAGTACGTGGCACTGAGCCGTGCGCGCGACGAAGTGGCCGTACTCGATATCCCCACCGGCTGGATGTGGTTCGACAAGCGCAACGGTCGTCAGCGCGAACGCAAGAAGAGCAAGCAGGGAAAGAAGTACAGCGCGGCAATAGAATTCGGCGCTGGCGATGTCCTGACGGCAAGGCCCGCATCGGATGACAGTGCTCGGGCGCGGGAGATTCAAGAGGTCCTCAAGGTTGCGTCACCGGGAGAGTCGGTGATCGGAACGGTCGAACCAGGTCTTTCGACGGATGACGTTCCGGTATTCGTGCTGCGGACCGATGCCGGGATGGAGTTGGGCGTCACCAACGAGTGGTTTGGGCGCGCCATCGCAGACGAGTTCGGATACCGATTCCGCGACGGTTGGGATGGTGTCGTGATCGACGGTCTTCGGTTGGTCGCCGTGGAAACCGTGGCCGGTGATCCGCACCTGACCGAGGAAGCCGGTCTCGGGTCGTCGGGTATGTGGCTGGTCCCCAGGGTCTTCGGACTGGTGACGCCGCACCTGCCGTGACGCTCAGTCACTTCCCCTGCGTCGAAATCGTTCGCGGACCTGCTCCAGGGTTTCTCCGGTTCGCTCCAGACGCCAATGGCGCCAACCATTCCGGTTGGTGCCGACCAGTTCGGACAAGGCGCCGGAAGGGCTCGCGAACTCGCGGCCACCTACCAATAGTCGGCCTGCCCTACTGATTCGGGCCGCGAACGAGCGCCCCTTACGGGGTTGTTCGTGGTAAACCCTGTCGCCCTCTTCGATGAATCCGGCGAGCATGAGGTCGCCGATGGTCTCCTCATACACCGCTCGGGTGCCTGTCACATCTGGGCTAACCGGTTCGAAGTGCGAGAAAACCGGACTCGATCCGGCCGAGTCGACAGCGGCGGACGACACCTCAGCAGGCATCTTCTCGATGTAAAGAGTTCCCGCTATCTCCCGAAAGGCGTACCCCGTCAGCGGGTCGCCACTCAGTGCCTCCAGAGAGCCGTGGTCGGCGGCAGTGAGGGAAACCCGATCCTCGACACGCGACACCGATCCGACGGGCAGCCCTTCAAAGAACTGCTGAATCTCGGTCCACGCCTCGTCTACCCAATTCAATGTATCCGGCGGGGTCTCTTCATCGATGTCGTCGTCGGGCTCGATGGCCGGCGCGGAATCAGGGTGCGGCCATGTCGCGCAGAATCCCTGTGCGAGGCGGGAGCCACGAACAGTGATCTCGACACCCGAAAGTGATTCGGGCAGTCGAGCATTCAGCGTGAGATCCGAGGCGGACAACAATCCGCGACGTGATTCCCAAGTGGTTGCCTTGGCCAGGTCTCGAGGACGTGAGAACAGGGTCAGGTTGCCCAACGCTCCGCGAAGGGTGTCGTCCACGTCGTCGCCTGAAGTCGCAAGCAAGGCGTACTCCATGGCGCTGAGGCCGGGAATCTCCCCTGTGTCCGACCGGAGCCCTCGCTCGCAGCCGCGCAACACCATGCGCATCCGAGCACGTGTGAGGTTCTTGAATATCGGTGCTGAGATCAGCGCGTCCCGGATCTCGTCATCGGTTGGCCACCGCCCGGATTCCGAGGTGTTGTCAAGCAAGAACTCACGCACTGTCGGTGCGTAGGGTGCAGTGCTGCGCTTCAGAAGCTTGAGCAGATCGAGCAGCATGCGGTTGTAGTTCTTGCTGGTCGACCGCAGCACCGCGCGCCGAACGAGCCACGACTCGATGTACCCGAAGGCGTCGGCGCGATCGGCCTCATCGGCCACGCGATCGAGGTACAGCACAACCGGTGATATGACCGTCGTATCGAGTGTCTCGGCCGTCTCGAGGAGGCGTCCGTGGGCATCGTTCTCACCCGATCGATCGACAATGCCGCGGTAGAGATCGCTGCACTCCGCGATCTCCTGTGTCAGGGCGACAAGATCGTCTCGCGACATCCCAAAGGACATGTCCTTGAAACGGTTGAACAGCCCGGTTGCCAGGACCTCGTCTCCGGTCCGCATCGTGAGGTAGTGGGCGAAGAACGCGTCGACGCGCGTCCTGATCAAGCGGCCTTGCCGAACCTCCTCTTGCCAAAACGGTGTCTCCAGTCGACGCCAATGGTCGTCGAAGATCTGCTCGACGTCGGCGCCGGCGCGTTCCAACTGCTGGAACAGTGAGTTCTTGACGAGGTCGCTGGGCAGCAGCGGGGTACCGCGATCGTTGAGGCTCTCGAAGATCACCTGAGCGTTGTCGTTGGCCGTGAGTTCGATGACGACCAACTGCAAACCGATTCGCAGGGCGTCCACCAGCGATTTGATGGCGGCACGATCGGAGTCGTTCTCGGCCAGCCACGTCAGTGCTTCCTCATAGAAGAACTGGTACGCATCAGCCAGCCGGGAATCTGACTCGTCCTTCGAGGCGGTGTGATCGACGATCGAGGCGAAGACCTCACGGTCCCGGAGCGTCGGCCACACCTTGTACGGCGCGAAGTCTGCTGTCGACAATTGATCTTCGTTTGTGACGAGTTTGTTCAGCGCCTTGATGAAGACGCGCTCAACCTCAGCAGTGGAGAACGCATCCCGGATGGCGCAAAGAGCGATCTGCAGCGTTGTGATGCGCTGCTGTCCATCGATGACCTGCAGCACGCTGATGTCTGCAGAGTCCTTGTCGGTCGAATCGAGGACGACAGCGCCGAGGAAGTGCGGTTCGGACGAGGAGTCGGTCGACATCGAATCCGCCACCGCGACGATGTCAGCCCACAGCGGTTCCCAGTTGCGGACCCGATTCCACACGTACGGTCTTTGGAAGACGGGTACAACCAGGCACTGCTCGCCTTCGAACAATTCGCGGACAAGTTTGCCCTCGGCCTTCATGGCGGTGAACCTCGTCGGTGTGAGTTGATCTAATACTTGGAGATCAACCTAGCGGACGTCAGCGACAGGGGACACGGGACAATGCAGACACTCGGTGATTCGGTTCTTGGTGAGATCACCCGGGTCGGCCCGCTCACTTCCGTTGAACTGGCCGAGCGCCTATCGCAGACGGTGACGGCCGTGCAGAAGGTCCTGCTCGACAACGACCAGGTATTCGTTCAACCACCGGAAGGCGCCGACGAATGGCGAGTCGTCTCGCCGGACGATCTCGCGACGCGACTCGGGATGACCAGGCCGCTTCGTCCTTGGCAGGCGGAGGCATTTCAGAAGTGGTTTGCTGCGGGACGGTCCGGAGTCATCGAGGCCGTCACCGGCGCCGGAAAGACCGATGTTGGAATCGCTGCCATTGCTGAAGCGCGTCGCCGCGGAGTGCCGACGTTGCTCTTGGTCCCTGACCGAGACCTCGTCGATCACTGGCGCAGCATATTGGAGGCGGCGTTTCCCGGAGTCGAGATCGGTGCCCCCGACGGGTCCAAGGCTCTCGCGATCCGCGAACAGATCGTGGTCACGACCGTCGCAGGCCTGGGCAAGCGACACCTCACGGCCTTTCGGGATAGCGGACTACTCGTGGTCGACGAGCTGCAACGTCTCGGTGTCGCCGACTACACGGACGTCGTCTTCCCGCGTCAGGAGATCACCGAGAAGCTTGGGTTGACGGCGTCATACGAATGGTCGAATCCCCAGGCCGAACGCATCCTTCGACCATATTTCGGTGACCTGATCGAGGGCTGCGACTACCGGCGCGCGGTCGACGAATCGATTCTCGGTGAACCTCTGGTGTTGACGGTCGGTGTCAGATTCTCGGTCTCGGAACGGGAGAAGTACGACGAGCTCACTCGGCGAATTGATCGGGCCGAACGCAAGCTCCGCGACACCGGTGTCGATCTCAGCGGCGGTGTGTATGACA
Organism: Gordonia sp. NPDC003585; assembly: GCF_040610755.1. Taxonomy (NCBI): domain Bacteria; kingdom Bacillati; phylum Actinomycetota; class Actinomycetes; order Mycobacteriales; family Gordoniaceae; genus Gordonia; species Gordonia sp. NPDC003585. Next base: position 40,956 of record NZ_JBEXMX010000010.1, read on the forward strand.
CTGCTGTTGAGATCGACTCCGGATCACTCGTCGGTGAAATCAGTTTCCTGGCGCGTGAGTACCTGGAGGCAGTCGACGATCGTCGATGGGTGTTGTCTGAGTGCAAGTCCAAGGCGGCCGCAGTTGAGGTCATCGCACGAGGCGTCAAAGATGCCCGACGCACGACGGTCTTCACGGCCTCTCATGAAATGTCCACGGCCATCGCGAAGGCAGCACGGAACTCTGATGTGGTGACCGAAGCCGTTCCAGAGAACGGCGACGTTGCATTCATCCTCGGTCGCTATGCGAGTGGGTCGATCGACTTGCTTGCGACCTCGCGTTTGCTCGACGAGGGCGTGGCCATTCCCACCTCACCCGTAGGCGTGGTGACGGCTGCAGCCCGGACTCGCGCGCAGATGTTGCAGCGCATGGGTCGTGTCGTGCATCCGGCCGATTGGCCTGGTAGAACGGCGATGGTGGTCGTGTATGTGAATGCGACCATCGAGGACCCTGATGTGGGTTCGCGCGCCGAGACCCATCTCGATGAGTTGTTCGCGGTAGCAGTCGAGCGCGATGACCTCGATCCACGCGAGGCTGCGCGCCGGTTGGAGGAGTGGCTCTCGCAGGCACCGTTGCCCGACGAGGTCGACGACGCGGACGACGCCGCAACTGTGGTCGAGCCAGTGGTATGGAATCCGCGCGACGCGATCTTGGACATCTTCGACGAGCACGAGAGCGTTATCACGTGGCGTGAGTTGCGCGGGCTTCTGCCTGATCTAGAGGTTGAACAGGCCTTGATGCAGGGCATCGACAGCATCACTTGGATGAAGGTCGCCGACGAGATCGTTGGCGTAGGTGGCCGGGAGTCGCGGGCCGTAGACGATCGCGTTCTCGCTCTCGACGGGTTGGCGCGGACGTTCTCTGTCATCGGTGCCGAGCCCGCTGAGGCAGCCCGGATTCGCGGCGTCCTTTGTGAACGCGATTCGCTATTTACCTCGGTCTCATTGGATCGCCTGAACGAATTCTGGGTGGCGCTCGGCGGTCACGTGGCCGAGTTCGAATCACACAGCGAAGTGGCAAATGATGAGCCCGATGCGAGTGCGGACAACGAAACGGATGAACCGGGTCAGGCGCCTGAGGCTGTAAGCGATTTGCGCACACCAGAAGTCAAGTCCAATGTGGCACCGGCGCTTCGGGTGGTCATCGATCAGGTTGAATCGCTCGGCTGGACTGCACGCAGGTCCGAGGGGCATTCACCGGGAATACTGGTCATCAGCAATGCGGACGGCAAAAAACGATGGGTGCGCGTGCACAGCGGCGTGGGAGGCAGCTGGCGCATCAGCAAGCAGGATGGAGAGCTCAGGCATACCGCCCCGGAACTCGACGCGGTGGTCTTCCTCGATCGCGGGGAGACCCCACCTGCTTTCTACGTAGCGCCGGTCGGGCCCTACTCGGAACGTGTCAAGCAGGTGGTCGAGGCAGAAACGAAGAGTAACCCCCGCCTTCGGTATGAAGGTTTCTTGAGTATTGAGCCGTGGGTCGTCAAGGATGGACTCAACCGGTGGGATTTGCTGAAACTGTCTGAACACCAGATCGATTCGGTTACTGACGGTGCTGTGGTGTCAGACCGGCACACCGCTACATCGGTGAAAACGGAGCCAGGTCTGGCGGAGGCGGCGACCGAGTCACAGTTGGCCGCCGATACCGTACAAGAGGAAGTGCCGGTGCCGACGACGGCTGGAAAGCACTGGGTAGATGGTGAACTGCGTGTTTTCCTCGAGTACGAGGGTTGCCGCGTGGTCGGCTTCTTTGATCCGAATTCTTCGAAGCTGCGGATTGCGCTTGCGCAGGGCGCAACTGCGCTGGTGGGCAGGGTCTTCCGCAACCCGGCCGTGGCCGCTGGAACGGTGAAGTCGAAGGTCTCGAAGAGAACCGTCTTCGGCGTTGGATTCAACGATTGGGTCGTCGACGAGAACACGCGGGAAACGCTGGCAGGCTATCTGTCCGAAATTCCTTCTGGCGCTTCGGTATAGGGCTTATCGGTCGAGTAGGACCAAGGGCGCATCGTGCGCGTCGAGCGGTCGCATGGAAATGGTGCCGGTCTTGGTGACCTCCCACGAACTCCGGACCGCGGTGTCGAGGTCTTTCATGTTGACGGTTGTCCCGAGTGCTGCCGCAATGATGTGCACTGCGAGCCTTGGAGGTATCGCGTTGCCGATTTGTTGTCCGATATCGTTGCCGGACCACGGGTAGTCGGCGGGGAATGTCTGAAGGCGGCCTGCCTCTTGATGGGTGAACCGGCTGAAGTCATCGTTGGCGAGGTGTAGACGATTGCGCATGATTTTTCCGGTGACGGTTGCCGATGGTTCGTCGGACCTGCGGCGCCCACGGTTGCGCGGATCACCGCCACTTCCGTAGTTGGAGATCACCGTAAAGGCCGACTTCCTGTCGAGCGCATCGGCCATCGAGACCCAGGGCTCGCGATCGGGCTTGGCTTGGCTTGGCATTCCTTTGCGAAAGGCCTGGTGGGTGGTCTCCGGAAGTTTGACATCCTCGTCTTCGAGGCGCGCAATCAGCACAGCACGTCGGCGGGTCTGCGGCACACCGAACTCTTCTGTGCGGACGATATCGTGGTCCACTCCGTATCCGTAGCGCTCGAGAACCACGCGAAATGCGGTCCAGACGGGCAGCACTTGCGGCACTTGCTCTAGCACAATGGCTTCGAAGGGAGCGTCGGCCCTCAAGGCCTCGAGCACCCACCGCATGGGTTCGAGGACCAAACCGGTTCGTTCGTCTTCGAACACCGTGAGGCTGTCTTCCGCGTCGTCGCCGTCGGCCATCCTGGCCACCAACGCAACGATCTCGTCCAGCGACCTTCGCCCGGTGCCGCTACCTGCGACCGTGAATGTCTGACACGGCGGGCCGCCAGTGAGGACTGTTGCTTCCGGGAAATCTGCGGGGCCATGGTCTGTGACATCTCCCTGCACTGTGTGCAGGCCTGCTGCTTCGCGGGTTGCGCAGGCGTTGTCGTCCAGTTCTATGCCCGTCGTGGGGATTCCGAGCCAGGCGGCGCCGACATCCAGGCCGCCCGGGCCGGCGAAGAGGTCGATGATTCGGGGTTGCGGGTCGAACAAATCATCACCCTGTTCCATACCGTCGATAGTAGCCGGCCGTATGCGTCCAGCTGAGGATCTGCTGGGTGTGGTCGCTGACGACGATCAGTATCAGGCGCGCGGCAGTAGGTAGGCGAGCACGTCATCCCAGGTCCGGAAGGAATCTTGCCCGAAGTGGATGTGCTTGCCTTGCTCCCACTTGTCCACGCCGCGTGCCGTTCTGTCGTCGATGATGTAGTCGCCGCGATTGAGGTTCTTGTGGTGCGACAGAATCAGCCGCTTGTAAGCAGGCGAGGTCTCGTCGCGGCCGAGGTGCATCTTGACCCAGAGCAGCTTCTCGGTCCACGCGAGTGGGTTGTCCCACGGTGCCGTCGACAGGATGTACGTGTCGAACTCCTTGGCCAATCGGTGGTATGCCTCGATGGCCCCGGGCATCGGGTCCATCAGCGAAAAGATGCCGGACACGTCGTCGAGGTTGTCCTTGAAGGTCTCCTGCTCGACCTCGCTGAGCCGGTCGATACCGGACTGGAAGTCGACGAGGGTATTGTCCATGTCGATGTAGAGCACCTTCTTCGGTGCCTGGGCTGCGGTTGCACTGTCGTCGCGTTCGGTCATGGTTCTCCTTATCACGGTACGAATCGTCAGCCGATTCGGTTGAACAACGTTCCTTCGATCCCGGAGTCCGTCAGGAACTGCTCCAGCGTCGGGGTGTCGCCGAAACGCTCGGCGATCGTCGTCAGCAGATCGTCGTCGGCGTTGAGCCCGAGTAGCGTGCGCAGCCGAGTGGTCTCCTCTGTCGAGAACGCCTTGGTGAACTCGTACTCGTCGTGTCCGAAGAAGCGCTCGACGCCGCGGCCGACGTCGTGGCCTTCGATGCGCAGCGCTCCGTTGTCGTCGAGTGCGATCACTCGGAACATGGTTCCGTCGCTGTCGTGCCTGTTGGTGAGCACCAGGCTGCGGGGGTGCTGCCGGTGTGTCGGCTGCTGTGGATTCGGGTTCATTTCAACCTTTCTGGTGATCGTGGCCGGACCGCCCAGCACGACGAGGCGCAGCGCCGCGCGAAGCTGTTCGGTGGTGGCGCGCCAGACCTGTTCTTCGTGCCGGCAGGCGGCTGCTTCCTCGGCATCACCGGCGTCCTCGGCTTCGTCGGCGGAGTTGCTCCACTCGATCGACTGCTGCTGGGTGACGCGGATGTAGTCGAGGATCGCGGACTGGTCGTGGTCGCAGATCACCGCGACCTCGTGCGCGCTCAGTGAGGTGCCGTCGTCATCGAGCACGACGAGCGTCTGCAGCGGGTCGGGCAGACTGCCGTCGTCGGGCTCAGAAGGGCTGTCCGCGTGCGTGATCGCCGAGATGACCTCGGGGGCGGAGTCGGTCATGAACTCGAACCAGCGGCCGAGACCGTTGACGAGATTCACCCGATGGAACACGCGTACGTCCAGGGTCATGAACGCCATGACCGAGGTCTCGTGCAGGACCAGCTTCACGCCGGGAAACTGGACCGACTCGGTGGCAACGTATTCCGCAGCTTTCGCCGTGTCGGGCACCTCGTCGACAAGCGTCGTGAACAGCTCCACCGTTGGTTCCTCGCCGAGCACGCGAAGCCACGACGGGGCCGTGTTGGTGGGCAGAGCGATATCACCGTCCTCGTCGGGTTGGATGCGCTGCCCGGCGATGTCGGAGATCACCTCGATGACGCAGCGCAGCAGATGATCTCGTGAATCGGGGACGGTGGCGATGGCGAGCGACGCCTCGCGCGGCATCGGCGCGGCGTCGGCCAGCATTGCGGGATGGACGACCTCCCAGATCTCACGCAGTGTCCACACCGCCAGGTGGGCGAGTTCGTCGACGCGTCGGCGCGAGACCTCGTAGATCAGGCGTCCGTCATTCAGGAGTCGCCAGTTGGCTCCCTGCATCTGCTTCACATGGACCACCCAGAACTCCCGGGTGCTGTGCAGGTCGGACACCTGCACCGTGGCACGCACCCGGTGCGCGCGGGTCACGGTGAAGGTGATGACGCCGTGCGGTCCCTCCGGGAACTCGTCGGACTGTGCGACGGTCAACTCGCTGCCGATCGGCAGGGTGCTGAGACGGTCGGCGAGGTCGTTGCGGAACGCCCGCCAGGCGTCGTCGACGAGGGTGTCGAAATTGAAGCCGGTCATGATGGCTCCTCTCTTTGGGTGATAGCTCCCTGAGTGATCTCACCGGGGCTTCGAGGCTCGTCGCTTGCGCTCCTCGCACCTCAGCCATCGGTTGAGGGCCATCGCTCCTCGTGCCAAGCTGATGGGTCGGGAATCAACTTGCATCCTCAGAATAGGAGGGGGGTACGACAGTTTCGGGCATCATGGCGGCATGGTGCAGACCTACCCCGAGAACCCGCGGTTCGCAGCGTCGAGCGAGGAGAAAGTGTGGAAAATGCTCACCGGGCAGCTACTCGACGAGGACTTCGTCGTTGCCGGTCAGCGCGTCACCGACCACGACAAGGACCATGAGATCGACTTCGTGGTGGCCATCGAGGGCGCGGGGATCGTGTGCGTCGAGGTCAAGGGCGGCGACGTCTGGCACGACGGCGAGTCGTGGTGGCAGGAACGAACTGGGCAGCCTCCCAAGCGGATTGATCCCGTCGAGCAGGTGCGGTTTGGGTGCTACGCGTTGCGGGAGTTCGTCGAATCCGATCCGCGGTGGACGCAGGGTCGGGTGCGGTGGGATCACGTGGTGGTGTTCCCGCACACCGAGTTCGAGCCGGCATTTGCGGTGCCGGACTGTCCGCGGTGGAAGGTGATCGATCGCAACCAGCTTGATCACCTGATGCCGCTGATCAGGAAGGTGCTTCTGGACAAGAGCGGCGACCTGCCCGTTGTCGACGCGGCCGGCATCGAGCAGTTGCGTACGGCGCTGGGCGGTCGGGGTCTGCCGCAGCGCGACGTCGTGGCTCGGGCGTTGGAGAACGAGGATGTCGCGGATTCGCTGACCGAACACCAGGCCGTGGTACTCGGGCCATCCGGAGCCTGCACCGAGTGGAGATCCGCGGCGGTGCGGGGAGCGGTAAGACGTTCCTGGCGGTGGAACAGGCTCGGCGACTGGCGAAGTCGGGCCAACGCGTCGCACTGATCTGCTACTCGCATGGCCTCGCGTCGTACCTGGAGCGGCTCACCGCGACGTGGAAGCGGCAGGAGCGTCCGGCCTATGTGGGCGAGTTTCACGACCTCGGTGTGCAGTGGGGCGCACCGAGCGGGCCCGACGAGCTCGAACGGACCAAGGCGGCGTCGGAGTTCTGGGAGCACGACCTGCCGCGACTGATGCTCGAGAAAGCACTGGAGCTCCCACCGGGGCAGCGGTTCGACGCGATCGTCGTCGATGAGGCGCAGGATTTCGCCGACTCCTGGTGGCGTCCGCTGCTCGCGAGCCTGCGTGACGAGGATGCGAGCGGCATCTACGTGTTCAGCGACGAGGGGCAGCGTGTGTTCGATCGGCAAGGGTCGCCGCCGGTTCCGTTGGTGCCGCTGATCCTCGACCATAATCTGCGTAACACCAAGCAGATCGCCGAAGCATTCAAACCGCTTGTCGGACAGCGTATGCAATTGCGTGGCGGTGATGGCGCGGAGGTGCGGTTCGTGCCGTGCGCCCCCGACGACGCGTTGGGAATGGCCGACGATCAGGTCGAGGCGCTGATGGAGGAGGGCTGGCGGGCCGAGGACATCGCGTTGCTGACGACCGGGAGCCGCCACCCCGAGCAGGTGGAGCGGCAGAGCGAGGGCAACAAGTCGTACTGGGCGACGTTCTGGGATACCGAGCAGGTGTTCTACGGGCACGTCCTTGGTTTCAAGGGGCTCGAACGACGCGTCGTGGTGCTGGCGCTCAACGAGTCGAAACCGCGTGATCGGTCGCGGGAACGCCTTTATGTGGGGCTGTCGCGAGCGCGGGATCAGCTCGTCGTGTGCGGCGACCCGGAGTTCGTGCGGGAGGTCGGCGGAGGGGAAGTGGTGAGGCGGTTGGGGATGGTGTGACGCACGAGGTCAGAGGCAATTTCGGTCGCTGCGACACCCCCGTGTGCAGTCTGTCTCCGGCCGTCACGCGCAGTATTCTCGACCATCGTGACCACCCCTTCGCTCACCGTCAGTGTCGCCGAGTTGGGCAGGAGATTCACGTCCAACACCATCGCGAACGGGCGGGCGTCTTCGGGTGGGCGGAGCGTGCAGGACCATGAGTGGTCGGAAGACGGCTTGACGCTGACCGGCACAGTCTCGGGCGATAAAGGCTTTCATCACAGCTACCGTCAACACATCCGTTTTCGTGGCGAACCCGCGGTCGCGAGCATCAGTCACACGGTGTGCACCTGCCCTGCACGCACCGACTGCAAGCATGTGGTTGCGTTGTTGCTGGCGGCGAGCAGAGCGACCGCAGCACCTGCACCTGCTCCTGCGCCTGCGCTGCCAGGCATCGTCGCGCCAACTCGGTCCACGACAGTGACACCGCTACCCCGGACGTGGCGGTCGGCGGTCAGAGACATCGTCGGCGGTTCTTCGGCGTCGACGAACTCGGGAGGGAAACCGTTGGCGCTGGCGGTCGGGCGGACCACCCCGACCCGCCACGGGGACGGTGTGCTGACCCTGCGCCCAATGACAGTCGGCGCGCGCGGCAATTGGATCAAGACCGGTGCCACGTGGCGCGACGTCGTGTCGCCCTACGCCGCCGGGCTCGACCCCAACCAGCAGGCCTCCTTGCGCGCAATGTATCGCGTGCTGGCCGGTGGAGCCTACGGATACTCGTCCACCGACGACACCGTGTCGCTGGCCGCCCCGCCGCGCGCGTTGTGGCGACTACTCACCGACGTCGCCGCCGACGGCGTCGAACTGATCGCCGAACCGTCGCTGCGCGTGAACGAGATCCGGGTTGGTCGGGCGTCGCTGGGTTATGCGATCACCGCACATCCCGACGGTGCCCAGCTGTTCGGGGAACTCGTCATCGACGGCGAGGTGATCGACGCCGCCGAAGTCGACACCATCGGCTTGCCTGACCCGCACGGGGTGTGGCGCATCGCCGATGGGGTGCTGACTCTTGCGCCGCTCGAGCAGGCCGTGACAGCACGCGAGTTCGAGGCGCTGCAAGAGGGTTCGGAGATCGTCATCCCGTCGGCCGACCTCGCCGAGTTCAGTCTCGACGTGCTGCCCAATCTTTCGCAGCGTCGCGCTGTGACAGTCGCCGACGGTGTGCTTACGCCACCGAAAGTTGAAGGCCCCGAAGCGGTTTTGACTGTCACCGACTCCGAGAATGGTGCTCGCTACTCCTGGAGCGTCGGCTATCGGGTCAACGACGCCAACGTCGTGTTCGACCCATCCCAGCCCATCGGTGCCACGGCCTACCGCGACGAGGCCGCCGAAGAGGAACTGTGGACGCGCATCACACCCGACATGCAGACGGTGGCATTCCTGAACTCCCACTGGACGTATCACACGATCCTGCGGCTGGTCACCGAAGCTCGGCGTGCCCCCACCCAGGATGCGATCGACGCCATCGAACGCCTCGACGCAGCTGCCTCGCACTTCGATGCGGTGGCCGAGGCGTCGGTGACGATGCTGCGTCACCCGATGACCTTGACGCTGCCGGAACTGGCCGTGCTCTGCGGTGAAGTGATTCCGGCAATGCGCGAGCAGCCCGACATCCGCGTCGACTACCGGTGCGCCGACGAGTACCGTCCAGCGGCGCATCAGCCCGAGATCGCCTTCAGCGCCGACGACCAGCCGGGCAACGACTGGTTTGGTCTCGAGGTCACCGTCACCGTCGGCGAACTGGCACTCCCGATCGCGGACGTGATCGCCCAATTGGCCACCGGGGCAACACACATGCTGTTGCCGGACAATGAGTACATCGCGCTCGACACTCCCGAGCTGCTGCGGCTTACCGGGTTGCTCGTCGAGGCTCGAACGCTTGGCGAGATTGACGCCGACCGCGTCAGCACGCGCAGCCTCAACGCCACATTCTGGGAGGAACTGCTCGCGCTGGGCGTCGTCGACAAACAACTCGAGCAGTGGCGTCAACGGATGGCACGGTTGGCGAAAGCCAGGCCACCCCGACCGGTGAAGCCGTCTCCACTACTGAAGGCCGACCTGCGGCAGTATCAGCAAGACGGCCTGAACTGGCTGTCGTTCCTATGGAAGAACGAGCTTGGCGGTGTCCTCGCCGACGACATGGGGTTGGGCAAGACAGTGCAGACCCTCGCGTTGGTGGCCCGTGCCGTCGATGCGGACAAGGGCGCTCGGTTCCTGGTGGTCGCACCCACGAGCGTGGTGCCCAACTGGGTCGCCGAGTGTCGTAAGTTCGTTCCCGGGCTGAAGGTTTCGGCGGTCACGGCGACGGGCAAGCGCAGCGAGATCCCGTTCGACGAGCAGGTCGACGGCGCGCACATCGTCGTCACGTCGTACACCTTGCTGCGATTAGGGTTCGACGACTTCGACCGATTCCAGTGGAACGGTGTCATCTTCGACGAAGCGCAGTTCATCAAGAACCACACCGGCAAGACGCACCAGTGCGCGCGCCGGATCGAGGCGCCGTTCAAGTTGGCCATCACCGGCACGCCCATGGAGAACAACCTGATGGAGTTGTGGTCGCTCCTGTCGGTGACCGCGCCCGGCCTGTTCCCGTCGCCGACCACCTTCACCAACTACTTCCGCAAACCCATCGAATCCGGTTCGGCACCTGAGCGTCTCGACACGCTGCGGCGTCGGATCAAGCCGCTCATGTTGCGTCGCACCAAGGACCAGGTTGCCATCGACCTGCCGCCCAAGCAGGAGCAGGCGATGGTGCTGGATCTGTCGTCGAAGCACCGCAAGATCTACGACACCCGCCTCGCGCGGGAACGCCAGAAGGTGCTCGGACTGCTCGGCGACTGGGAGAAGAACCGCTTCCAGGTGTTCCGCTCGCTGAGCATGCTGCGCCAGCTGAGTTTGCATGCCGCGCTGGTCGATTCGTCACACAACGCGGTGAACTCGGCCAAGGTCGACTACCTGTCGGAGCAGTTGCCGGCGTTGGTCGACGAGGGACACAGCGCGCTCGTGTTCAGCCAGTTCACCCGTTTCCTCGACATCGTGCGCGCCCACCTCGACGAGGCGGGTATCACCTACAGCTACCTCGACGGCTCGATGTCGGCGAAGCAGCGCGATAAAGCTGTGCGGCAGTTCACCTCCGGCGTCAACCAGGTCTTCCTGATCAGCCTCAAAGCCGGCGGGTTCGGGCTCAACCTGACCGAGGCCGACTACTGCTTCGTGTGCGACCCCTGGTGGAACCCGGCCGCCGAAGCGCAGGCCGTCGACCGTGCCCACCGCATCGGACAGCAGCGTCCCGTCAACGTGTACCGACTGGTGTCGGCGGACACCATCGAAGAACGCGTCGTGCGACTCCAGGAACGCAAGCGAGCCCTGTTCGACGCGGTCGTGGATGACGGGGAGCTATTCGGAACCGCGTTGAGCGCGGCGGATATTCGGGAGATGTTGGCGTAGGGAGCCAGATAGCGACCAGCACCGATATCGCCTGCAAGCAATATCGTTTCGAAGTAATGTTTGTTTCATGCGTGGAAACGAGCGACTCGCGGAGATGCTGGCTGACCCCGAAACCGCGCAGCGAGTGGGTGTCATCCGCGCCGAGATGGCGCAGGCCGACCGCGCTCACGCGAGTCTCCCCACGGAATCCGACGATAGCGAGGGGCAAGAGTAACTTGCCCCGGACTGGAGTGGCTAAGCAGTCCTTGGAGCCGACATCTGCGGCGGAGCCGCCGCGATGGCGAGGTCCGCGAGCACCGATAGGCGGCGGACAGGCACGAAACCGAGCAGGAGTTCTACGGAGTTGTCCAGTCGAAGGTCTTCGCCGTCAGCTCCTCGTACCGGGGTTCAAACGGCATCACCCGGAAGTCGCCAGAAAGCTCATCGACGTCGTCGCCGTCGAACGTGATGCCGGACCAGATCCCGATGACGCACCGGCCAGGATTGTTCCGAGCATGGTCGACCTCACCCTTCGTGACGATCACCGTCGCCCCGTTCGACTGTGTGCCCTTGGCCTCGAGGTAGCAGACCTCGCGCCCACGGGTGGCTTTGGCGTCGTACGGATGCGTCAGATGGGTGTCTTCAACTGTCCAGCCTTCTGACTCGAAGTGTGCCATCAGGCGATTCTGGGCTGCCATCTCGATCTTGATTCGTATCGCGGTGAGGGTCTGGTGTCCCTGGCCGCCTCCCGGCGCGGCAGGTGGCAGTGTCTGGGCGATGTGCTCAGACCACAGCTGATCGACGCCCGCGGACACTTCTGGGCGCACTTGGGTGCCGCTGCTTTGTGGCCTCCAATTCTGCCCTGGGAATGCCGCTTTCAGATCCTCGATGTCGAGTCGATCCTCTGTTGCGACGATGCGATCCCACTCGACGTCAATGTAGTTCGCGGTCTTGGAGCTGTCGGCCCAGTGCTGGTCGGACTCGATGTGTGAGATCGCGATCCCGCTACCGACGATTCCACGACCGGCGGTCCCCTGACGAAGCAGGTAAACGCGGTCGCCGGGCTCGATACCTTGGCGCCGCCCACCAGTGGACCAACTCTCAGTCCACGGGACACCCGACGCGGTTGAGACTATCGCCTCGGCCATACCTTCATCGGAGGTGCGGGCCGGATTCCACGTAAGGAGGAATGCTGATGGGGGTATCCACATGTCTCGCGTGTCTTTGGGCATCTCGGGTGCGGTCGCCGCCATCGTGCGGGTCTCCAATCAGACGCGTTGGTAGTGCTTAAGGTCAGCAGCTGAGCCACGACGCCGAGTTCGCATCCGTACCGTCTTCATCTATCCAGACTGATCGTCGGAACTGGCCAGAGTCGGTGCCGTCACCAGGCCGCTTTGAGCGGGGTGATTCGATTTCCACGGCTGTGGTGGGTGTCAACTGTCATGTTCTTGATCGCCAACCTCGATTGCGGCGTTACTGCTCGATGATGTGCCGAACTTGAGCGGCGAGCGCGACGAGATCCTGGTGGTCACTCGGTCGATCTCCTCGTGTGGGCCAGCCGTTGACGTCGCTGCGCCAGCTTGCGGGAATCGCCTCCGCGCCCCACCGACCACCGAGAAGTCCGCCGGCGATGGCTGCAACCGTGTCGGTGTCGTGGCCGATGCGGATCGCGTTGTGCAGCGAGTGCTGGAAGTGTTCTGAGGGCGTGTCGGCGGGTACGGGTGTCTGCATGATGGCGGCAGCCGCAGCCTGTAGTGCGGAGACGGTAAAGCCGTTGGGATTGAACGACTTCGGGTCGTCGGTGGCGGCGGCGTCGAGCCATCGTGACCATTGAGCGGCGCGCTCGGTGGGTAGGAGGTCGAGACCGGCGCGGATGTCGAAGCGGCCGTCGAGCACGGCGATGCGGATGGCCTCACACCAGACCACGCAGGAGTCGCCCGCAAGTGGGTCGGCGTGCGTCAGCGAGGCGACGGCACGTGCGGCCTCGGCGAGGTGGTCGCGTTTGTCGAGGTGAGCGAGTGCAACCGGGGCGGTGCGCATGAGTGCGCCGTTGCCGGCGGATCGCGGGCGGTGGTCCGCGTACTTCTGAGACTCCTCGCGCATGATGCGGCCGAGGCCTTGCTCGCCTGTGCGCAAACGATCGCGTGTGGCGTGCAGGACGTGGCTGGTTTGCACACCGATGTCGGGCGGACCGTCGTCGAGCCAGCGCAGGCAGTTCCCTGCGATGGCGTCGAGTGCGTCGTCGGTGGTGAGGTCCGCGCCGGTGGCAGCGACCTCGGCGATGGCGACGGCCATCGAGGTGTCGTCGCTCCACTCGCCGGGAGCGAAGTTGCCCAGTCCGCCGCCGAGCATCTGGGCCTCCTCGCCGGCGCGGAGGACGATGCGATCGAACTCGTAGGGAACGCCGAGAGCGTCACCGACGGCGGTGCCGAGGAGAACGCCTGCGGCGCGGTCGAAATGGGTGGGGGAGAGGTGCAATGTGGTGGCCCTTCTTTGGGTGCCTGCGTGAGTGGTCTCGACACGACGCCTCGCCCAGGGGCTCGGTGTCGGCTCGACCAGCGGGGTGGGGCTCGGTGTCGGCTCGACCAGCGGTGGATGGCTGAGCCTCGAGGGTTTGGGACGTCGTGTCGCCAGCCCTTCGAGGCTCGCAAGCTCGCACCTCAGGGAGCGGTAGGGGCGGGATCGCGCTTGTCGCACCTCAGGGAGCGGGGGAGCGGTGTGCGTTCGTGGCGCCCATTGATCGGTGAGGTGTGGGCTCGCAAGCTCGCACCTCGGATCGCGGTGGGGAAGTCAACTCCGCCGCCGACCACGCTTGCGGTTCTGTTCGTGGTACGAGTGATACGCCATCTTGGACATCACGTTTGCCCCGGCCTCGTGGGCCATCGCGCGCATTCGACGGATCTCCTTGCGTTCGTCGGCGATCGGGCCTGCGACGGCGTCGGGAGCGATGGCGCAAGCGTGATCGATCCGGAGGACCGACTGAGTGAGCCATTCGTTACCGGCGTCGACGTCACCGGACTCGTACGCCTTCGCTGCCTTGTTCTTGTGGTCCTGGGCCTCTTGGAAGAGTCTCTCCGACTCGACCGTTGGGTCGGGCACGCGGCCGGTGGCCTCGTCGCCGGGAACCACGTTGACCATGACGGGCACGGTGACGGTGTGCTCGACGAGGTCGGGCATCTCGACGTACTGCAATTCGAGACGGGCGATCTGAGTGAGACCGAGCGCAGACAGGCGGTCGATGCCGAGTCGCAGCAACAGCTTTCGCTGCTCGTCGGCGTACAGGTCGCCGAGCTCGATCATCACCTGACCGTCGCCGATCTGGTTGGCGGGCAGATCGTTGTAGAGTTGCAGCGACTGCACCTGCGGTTCGTAGTGCACCGTGACGCTCACGGCTTGCGCCACCTTCGACAGCAGGCCGTCGACCTCACCGGCGATCGCAGCGCTCGCCGCGTCGGGATTGTCGGCGAACACGTGGTTGCCGTTGCCGGCGCGCGCCATCGCCGAGAGCATCGTCTCGTCGTAGCGGCGGCCGTAGCCCAGCGTCGACGTGACGATCGCATCGCCCGCGGATTGTGCTGTCACGTCGGCCATCTGGTCGGCGTCGCGGATGCCGGCGTTGACGTGGCCGTCGCTGATGACGAGCACGGTACCGCCGCGGATGTCGGCGTCTCCGGTGGCGCGCCGCAGTTCGCGCAGGCCGCGCAGGTAGCCCGACGACAGGTCGGTCGACCCGCCAGGATAGACCGCCTTGATGCGCTCGATGGCGTCGGCCTTGTCGGCCAGGGGAGCGGCCGGGATCACCACTTGTGCCTCGTTGTCGAAGGTGACGAGGCCGAAAACGTCGGTGGGGTCGAGGCGCTGCACCAGGGCGATGAGCGCCTGCTTGGCTCCGTCGATGGGCGCGCCTTGCATCGAACCGGAGCGGTCGAGCACGACCTGTAGCGCGGTCGCGGCGCGGTCTGTGGTCGAAGGGCCTGCGGGAGCCTCGATCTCGAGGAGCACATTCACTTCGTCGGCGGCCTCGTGAGCCACCACATTGACATCCAGAGCGGCGGAGAACTTCATCGCTCTACTCCCTTCTCCGCCTCGGCGTCGGGCCGAAGCGACTTTGCGTGAAAATGAGATTACTACTTTGCGCAGACTTTCGCATAGTCTTTGTCCATGGCGTCTGCGAAGAGCGCTCGTTTGAACGACTACCCGCGGCCGAATGTCGCCGTCGACATCGCCGTGCTGACCGTCATCGATGGCCGCGTGCACGTGGTGGTGCAGCAGTCCGACGATGGGCCGGCCTTGCCGGGGCGGTTCATCCGTGAGCGGCGAACCGTCGGCGAGACGGTGCGGGAAGTGCTCGAACTCAAGCTCGGGCTCTCGCCCGACCACGTTCACCCGCACCTGCTGGAGGTGTTCAGTGAACCTGACCGAGATCCGCGAGGGTGGACGATCTCGATCGCGCATTCCGTGGCACTGCCGTCCGACGAGCTCCACCACGTGGCCGGTGAGCTGCAACCGCTCACCGAGGAGGGACGGTTGGAGTCAGGTGAGCGGTTGCTCTACGACCATGACCTCATAGTGGCAGCAGCCGCCGACAGTTTTCGTCGGCGCTACGAGGACCGGCCCGACCCGGACGGGTTGCTGCGTCCGCCATACACGCTCACCGACCTGCGTGAGCTGCATGAAGCCGTGCTCGGGCGGCGACTCATGCGCGACTCGTTCAACCGTCGCGTCGAGCCGCTGCTGGCGCCATTGGCGGATCCGACGGGCAAACCGCAGACACGCGTCGGGGGTGGTCGGCCGGCGCGGTTGTTCACCCCGAGCGGACCGCCGACGGCGACATTCGGGTGGCGGTTGCCGAGTGCGGAGGAGTAGGTGGGTCGCGATCCCACGTGTGTCGCGGAGCGTGCGGACCTTGCGATGTCAGGGGTGGGTCCTATCGTGGCCCGTATCCATGCACCGTGTGCTCGGCCCGGCTCACGCCGTCCACGCATGATCTACGCTGGATCTACATCGCGACGCCTCACCCCGGTTAGGAGAGTTCGACATGACTGTCCTTGATGCCCCAACGCTGGCAGGCTCGCGCGACAAGGCGCAGGAACTGCTCAGCAGCTTGCCGATGGACCTCAGCAATTCAGACGTCACGCTCGATTGCGGCGATCTGATCGCTGCAACTGCGTCGTTCGCTGACGAACTTGTGCGCGAGATTCTCGTGGTCCGACATGCACGTAGCCTGCGAGCAGTGCGTCTCGGCGACGAGGATTTCAGTACCTACCTGGTGCAGCGAGCGGCCGCGCGCGAGGTCAGGGATCGGCTATCGCTTTCCTAGCCCCGCTCCTCATAGGCGCGTAGCGCGGCGCTGAACTGTGCGCTCCTCGTTATCAGAGCCGACACATTCGGCGCTGCGTGGTCTTCGTCGAGTGGATCTCGTGGTTGGCCGAACAGCAGGTAGTAAGTGCGCAAAGCATTCGAGTACGCATTTGCTCGCTCCCGCACCCATCGGTCGTCGCAGCCCTCTATTGCCCGCGCAAACGCACGGGAGGCGGCGGCCAATTCATGACCGGTTGCCGCAGTCTCATCGCCAGTGACACGGTAGTTGGCGTACGCGGCCTCCAAGCGGTCGCACGACTCCGCCGCGCGGTCCACCCGACGTTTACGTCTTTCTGCGTTGCGGTTTCGACGTCCCACCAGTTCGGCCGTCAAGTAGGCCGCGAACATCCCGACTACGGTGATCGACCCGGTTATCGCTGGGGCAATCCACACGGGTGCACACGAATTCACGTCCCCGCCTCCACTCTTGTCGCCCGTCCCGCAGGGCTTGGGCAACCAGCTTAGGTAGGAAGTACGACACCCCATGGGTGGGTGAAAGGACTCTCCACAAGGGGGACGAAGGCAGGCGACAGCGTGTCGAGATCGATCAGCGTGAGGTGGGCTCGATCAGCAGTGACGGGTCACGAGAAGAACAGCTTCGACGCGACGCTGTCCTGGTGCACGCGTCTGGCACCCTTAGGTGAGGCGTCAGCGCCGAACTTGACCTTCAATCCTGTTCGGATGCTGGATAGTTCGAAGTAGCCGCTCTGGCTGAAGGGTTCGTCGGCGTCGACGGCGGTCACGGCGAACTCTTCGGCGTGATCGGTGTTGTCGCCGGGGCTCGTGTAGAGCATCTTGTGTCCCTTGCTGGTGACGAGTCCCTTGCTGGCGTGTAAGTTTCGACCACTCGCCTTGTTGGTCAACGACTTTCCCGTGCCGAGATCGCCAGCGGTCCACAGGTCCGAATCCTGGACGTCGGCCGGACGCGGACGGTGGGTGACCTCGAAGTTGATCGACTCGGGTGGGATGGCTTCGGTGGATGCGTGCAGGCAGTCGTTGGTGGCGTCGTCGCGGATGTACACAGCGTCGGAGGCGGTGAGCCCGCCCGCGAGGTATCCGGCGGACAACGCCAGACGCAGTTGCTTGCGCACGGTGCCGAGTTCGGTTGGCAGGTTGGGGACGCCGAGTGGGGTGAGGATGCCCTGCAACTTCTCGATCATCGGGATTGACACCGACTGCTGCACATCGCGGCCGAACACCGTCTGCCGCAGGTCGCGGATCTGATCGAGGAGTTGGGCGTGGCGCGTCGGATCCTTACGCACCATGTCCGCCAGCATGCCGTCGTCGCCCATGAAGAAGTGGCGCTTGGGTTGCAGGATCTGGTCGAGGCCCCAGGGGATCAGCGTGAAGTGCACATTGTCGAGGCCGGGTGCGGCGACGGCGGCGACGTCGTTGTAGACGTAGGTGTTGTTCGTGTTGCGCGAGTAGCCATCCCAGTGTTTGAGGAAGAAGTCCATGGCGTAGAGCCGGATGAACTGGTCGAGGTCGAACACGTCCGCGGCGCCGGCGATGCCGTGGGCTTTGAGATGGTTGATCGCGAGTCGGAGGTCGGCCTTGTCGTCGAACTCCGAGAGGTCTTCGACGCCGATGAAATCGAAGCGCTTGTCGATGAAGTCGTCGGTGTGCTCGATCTCGTACAGGTTGCCGTCGCGGTGGGCGAAGTTGCGTTCGATGTAGCGCGGCATCACCGGTTCGACGCTGACGAACACGCCGGGCGCAGGAGCGGTCGGGATGCCCTGCCCGATCGGCCTGCCGTTCACCAGCACCCGCACGATGTTGCATCGGGAGTAGGGAAGGCCGGCGAGCTCGAACAGCTTGTATCCCACCACTTGCCGGGCGAATGACGGGTCCTGGATCGAGTTGTTCAGGGTCAGATATCGCGATCCGATCAGCCCGGTGATGAGTGGCTTGTTTGCCTCGTTGTCCTTGGCGAAATCGATGTGCAGACAAGGCTTGTCGCTGCGGATGGACCCGCAGAAGGACTTCTTCTTGATCCCGACGTTGGTGAAGGTGGTCTTCGGTGGGAACGACGTACCGGAGATCTCTACGGACGACGCCCGACGCCAGGTGTAGCGCGCACCTTTCGTCCAATCGAAGTTGCACCGACCGCCCTTCGGCTGCTCGTTGCGCACGAACTCCCAGTCCGCGGGCGGCATGGTGATCTTCACCGTCACGACGTTGTCGAGGGCGTAGAGCGAATCGAGCTTCTGTTGTTCTTCTGCGGACATGTACCGACTCTGCGCCCGGTGAAGCCGGGTGTCGTGAGTAGTGCACTACGCGATCTCGAGGACTCGACGCCGGCCATTCCACGCGAATCGGGTACGGCCGTTGTAGGGTCCTTCGCATGCCCGCGCGTCGACGACAAATCATTCGGAATCGTGCGCTTCCGATTCTCTGGCTGACCGTCGTTGCCGCGCTGTTGCTCGCCGGCTGCAGCGTCGACGGAACGCCGACCAAGGAGACGGACCAACAGGTCCAACCGAATCCGGTGCCGACGATGGTCGTGCTCGACGCCTCCGATTCGATGAACACCGCCGACGCCCCCGGGCCGCGGTTGGATGCGGCCAAGGCTGCGGTGACCTCGCTGGCCGGTGGATTACCAGCCGGAACACCCTTCGGGGTCGTCGCGTTCGGATCGCAGAAGGTGGCCCGCGAGACGACGCAGACCGTAGGGTGCGCCGATGTGCGGACTGTCGTACCGCTCGGACCTCTGAACACCACGGCGCTGCAAGGCGCTCTCAATGGGCTCGAGGCCAAGGGCTACACGCCGATCGCGTTGGCGCTCCAGCAGGCCGACGAGCAGCTTCCGGCGAGTGGTCCGGCGTCGATCGTCTTGGTGTCCGACGGTGAGTCGACCTGCCAGCCGCCGCCGTGCGAGACCGCCGCAGCCATTCACCAGCAGCGCCCGGACGTCACGATCAGCGCGGTCGGGTTCCGGACCGACGACCCGTCGCTCGCCTGCATCGCCGAGAAGGGCGGCGGGCTGTTCGTCACCGCCGACAACGCCGCACAGCTGTCCGCACGACTCGCTGCGGCGCAGAACGCGCAGGCAGCCACCACGCGTCTCACCCCGACCTCACGGGGTGGGATCACGATCGGGCAGTCGCTGTCCGATGTCCGAGCAGCGAATCCGAGCTTCCCGACCTCTGGCCGCACCGACGGCGACCGCACCATCTACCGCTGGATCGACTGCGACTACGCCTTCGTCGACGACGTGCTCGTGGAGATCGCGCCGGGTGATCCGCCGGGATCTGCGGGCACCACGATCGACGGGGTATCGAGCGGGACGCCGGGTTCGCGGGCCGTCGAGTTGTACGGCGAACCACTCGAAGACTCCGACAACGTGGCCGTGTTCACCGCCGACCAGGCGGCCGGTACCGCCTACCGGATCGGCTACGAGGGTGGCGACACGATCGCCGACGGCACCGTCACCACGGTGATCCTTTGCCACTGCCTGCCGTCGAAGAAATCGTCCGACGGTGGGCCGGAGGTGGTCAAGGTGATCGCCGTCGATCAGTCGGGCAACCCGATCAACGGATTCGCCGTCACCGGCAGTACGCAATCCTGGGACAGCAGCACGATTGGATACTGCTCCAACGCCATTGGTGCGATCACACTGGGCGTGTAT
This sequence comes from Gordonia sp. NPDC003585, assembly GCF_040610755.1. NCBI lineage: Bacteria > Bacillati > Actinomycetota > Actinomycetes > Mycobacteriales > Gordoniaceae > Gordonia > Gordonia sp. NPDC003585. The sequence goes on from NZ_JBEXMX010000010.1 coordinate 60,512, forward strand.
CACTGTGGTTCCACCGCAGACTCGGCCAGCGTCTGCTGGCCGTCGCAGGGGCGGCTGCTGTGCGCGTACTCGCCTTTCAAGACGGAACTGACCGCCTACAGCTATTCGGGAACTCTCCCATCGCTCGATCAGCCGGATCCAGACGTATCGCCATGGGGATTGGAACTCGCCAACGGTGCCCGCTGCGTCAAGGTCCTCGGTGGAGCCTTCCCACAAGGACCCGTCGGTTACCTGTATTCATACTCGTGTGCATCGGGCTCGGATTACACTTTCGTTTTCGTGCCGACCGATTCGAAGCAACTCTTCGACAAGTCCGGGTCGACGTGGACGGTCACCTACGGTGAGAGCGACTCAGTGCCAACACAGGTAGCGGTGACGAAGGCGTATTACTCTGCGGCGCAGTGATTTACCTGTTGCAGTGACGCGAAGAGTCCCGGTTCCGATGGCTGAGGTGCGAGCCTGCGAGCGTCGAAGCCGCTGGCGAGATTGCGTGTCGGCTCACCAGCCCCTTCGAGGCTCCTCGCTTGCGCTCGTCGCACCTCAGGGAGCGGATGGAGGGTTGGTGTGATCTCGACACGACGCCTCGCCTGGCGGCTCGGTGTCGGCTCGATCAGCGGAGGTACTCAACGCATCTGATCGACCTCGGCGAGCCCCCGCCGGATCTTCTCTTCCACCTCGACGACCATCGCCCGATGGCGTTCGGCGGCATCGGGTTTGCCGATGAGGTCGGCGAGTTCGGCGAGCACGACGTCCATCGGACCGAAAGCCACACTGCCGGAGTTGAGTCCGGCGATGGTGCCGGTGTACTCGGAGAGCTCGGCGTAGAGTTCGCGCGCTTCGTCGACCAGGCCGAGGCGGACCAGCGCGCGGGCGTGGAAGACCTCCAGCGCCGACCAGTAATAGTCGCGCAGCGGTTGGGGTTTCAGCTCCGCGATGACGTGGGCTTCGGCGGTTCGGCCGGCGTCGATGAGTCCGACGGCGTAGACCCAGCCGATGCGGTCGGGGACGCGGGTGTACAGCTCGAGGAGGTCGTCGATGAGGTGTGCGAGGGAGCCTTGGTACCAGGCGACCAGGATTCGGCTGAGCAGCAACAGGTCTGCGCCGTTGGGAAGGCCCGCGTCGATCAGGGTTTTCGACGCCGATTGGTAGCTTCGTGTTGCCGCGTCGAGGTCGCCGCGGAGAGCATCCAGCACGGCGTTGTAGACGGACAGGACAACGACCATTTCGCCTACGCGTCCGCTGGTTGCGCTGCGCAGACCGCTGTTCATTTGCGCCACCGCACCGGGCAGATCACCCTCGGCGCTGAGTGCCTGGAACATGCCCCAGTGGGCGGTAGCGATGTAGGCAAGATCGCCGAGTTCCTTTGCTGCGCTAAGGAAATCGGCGGCGACAACCGGGAACTCCACCCGTGAGTCCGGGCCGAGGTGAGTGAACACCTGGGCGTTGAGGGCCGCGCACTCGAGTTCCAGGTCGCCGATCTGGCGCGCCAAGCTCACCGCCTCTGCCGCATAACGGACAGCGTTGTCCTGGTCGTTGCCCTCGAACTCCAAAGCAGCAGTGACCAGGAGCCTGATTCGGTCGACCCCTGTTGTGGTGGGCAGCATCTCGAGTACGGCGCTCGTCATGATCGGATCCGCGGCACCGTGGGGTCGGGTGGTCCAGATGTGTGGTGTGCGCCAGCAGGTCAGGACATCCAGAACGACCCGCGGTTCGTCCATCGCCTGCGCAAGACCCAAGGCCTCGTTACGGAGTGCGCGGGCGTCGGTGACGTGGCCCTGGTAGGCGTACGCGGTGACCAGATTGCGCATCGAGTCGATCAGGGCGATACGGTCGGCGGCGTCGGCGGTGGGATGGTCGTGCCCGGCCATTCGATGGAGTTCGACGCTGGCACGCCACAACGTCAGCGAGTCGCCCTTGAACGCCGTGGCAAAGCGCTGCTGGGCAGCAGGTTCCACCATGGTGAGGGCTTCGACTGCGGTTGTCGTCCCGGCGCCCAGCCAGGCGTGGTGGGCGAGTTCGTCGGGGTCGTGGTGCGGGCGGGATCGCAGGATCTGCATGGTCTGCCAATGAATTCGACGCCGACGTAGTGCCGGTATGGCGTCGTACGCGGCGTCGCGGACGAGGACGTGGTTGAACCGGATCCGATCGACGGTGGTGGTGAGCAGGCCTGCGACGACGGCGGAGTCGATGGCATCGAGGACCACATCTTCTGTGTCCGTGTCGGTGTCACCTGGCCAGAGTGCGACCAGGAGGTCGATGTCGGCGTACCGACCGCAGACCGCGGCCAGCCGCAGCATCGACGCGGTCTCCGGGGGTAGCCGGTCGATGCGACGCAGCAACACTTCTCGTACGCCCACCGGTACCGACATCAAGGCTTGTCGCGGTCCACGGGAAGCGACCAGTTTGGCCAGTTCCCGGACGAAGAGGGGATTGCCGTCGGTGCGGTCGCGGAGCAGGTCGAAGGTGGGTGTGTCGAGTGGCCAGAGCCCGACAGATCGCGCGATGTCTTCGATCCCGGCGTCGGACAATCCCTGCAGTGCAATCAGATCCGCGGTCACCGCCACCAGTGACGCCACGGTGGCGAGGAGCTCCGACTCGGCTTCCGACGGTCGGTATGTGGCCAGTACCAGTACTGGGCGGCGTGCCATCCAGGTCACGGCCTGCCGCAAGATCTGCAAGGTGGCGCTGTCGGCGCGGTGCACGTCGTCGAGAACGAGGAGCACGCCGCCGGCCGGCTTTTCGACGGCGGTGACCACACGTCGCGCCAACTGAAACGGGTCCTCGACGTCATGATCGGTGTCGAGACCCTCGAGGACCTCGCGCCATGCCCACGCCGCCGGCGCGCCGTCGACCTCGGGGCAGTGCCCGACAGCGGTGGACCACCCCTGGCCGCGAAGACTGTCGGCGAAAGTCTGTGCGAGAGTGGACTTGCCGCCACCGGCCTCGGCGGTGACCCAGACGACACGTAGGCCGGTCTCGGTCGCGGTGCGCGCGTGCTCGGCAAGTTTCTCGAGTTCGGTTTCTCGCCCGGCAGGTTGCAGAGGGGAAGGCTCTGGGGGTTCGGTTTCGGGTGGTGACACTTCAAGCGGAACCGGGGTGCGCGTCACGACTGACGCGCGCAACGCCGGGTCGTGTCGCAAGATCGCTTGTTCGAGTTGACCGATGGCCGGTCCGGGATCGACGCCGAGTTCGTCGGCGAGATAGGTGCGTACGGCGCGCAGCGTGTCCATGGCGTCGGCCTGACGGCCGAGTTGGTATTGAGCGTGTGCGAGGAGCCGGAACAGTTCTTCGCGCGTCGGATGGTCGGCGCACAGAGTGGGGAGCGTGGCGACCACTTCGTCGGGCCGGCCCAGGTCGAGGGCCGCGGAAGCTCGTTGTTCGAGTGCGGTCATGCGCAGTTCGGTGAGGCGGGTGACCTCGGGGACCGCCCACGCCTGTGTTGCGTACGGGCCGTACGGTTCGCCGGTCCAAAGGTCGAGCGCTTGGGTCAGCCGTCGGTGGCGATCGGCCGCGGTGCTTCCGGACTCGGTGACCAGATCGTCGAACTCCCAGACATCGACGGCCTCGCGTGGCAGCCGCAGCGCGTAGCCGGGCGGTTCGCTGACCAGCAAGCGAGCGGGTGCGCGAGGTGGGCGGTCGGGTTCGAGGAGTCGACGCAGGTTGGAGATGTGGGCTTGCAGACTGGCCAGTGCCTTCGGTGGCGGTTCACCGTTCCAGAGGTCGTCGATCAGCCGGTCCGTCGACACCACGTGGCCACCCGCGGCGATCAGTCGCGCGAGCACGGCCCGTTGGCCGCGGGCGCCGAGCTCGGCGGGTTGCGAATCCATGTCCAAGCGCAGGGCACCCAGCATCGACAGACGCACCTGCCGTGGGTGCGCATGATCGGCGATGCGCTCCGACATCGTCTCCTGCTCTCGTGCTCTGACCTGCCTCGGAGAGCCTAGTCGAGGCGTCCGTCCAGCGGTGGTCGAACAGGGGAGAGGGTCGACTCGCGCGGGTGTCGGCGCGGGCAGATTTCGGCGCAATCGTCGCAGACGGGAAAGTACACCAACGTGACGTTGGTGTACTTTCTACCGCGCAAAGTTCGCTTGCGACGTCAGGAGTGGATCTTCCCCCGTAGGTGATGGGTGTAGATCGCACCGGTGGTGACGTCCTCTTCGACCTCTTCCAGTGTCCGGCCACGGGTTTCGGGGGCCTGGGTGTAGACGAAGGCGAGGGCGAACAGCCCGATGATGCCGAACATGAAGAACGTTCCGGTGATGCCGATGGCCTCGACGATGGTCGGGAAGAACAGGCCGAGGAAGGCGTTGGTCATCCAGAGGCAGAACACCGAGATGCCGATCGCGAGTCCGCGGATCTGCAGCGGGAAGATCTCCGACAGCAGCACCCAGGTGGCGACGTTGAGGAAGGTCTGCATCGAGCCGACGAAGCCGACGATCAGGACCAGCAGAACGTACGGCCGGATCGAATTGCCTTCGGGGATCGCGAGGGAAGCGATACCGATGAGGAAGTGGAACGTGGTGGTGGAGGCGTAGCCGACGATCAGCGTGGTGCGTCGGTTGATGCGATTCATGAGCCACAGTGCGGTTGCCGAGCCGACGACCGCGATGATGCCGGGTGCGATGTTGGCGATCAACGCCGCGTTGGATGTGAAACCGGCATCCTTGAGCACCGATTGGCCGTAGTACATGATCGCGTTGATGCCGGTCAGCTGTTGGGCGACACCAAGTCCGATGCCCACCAACACGATTCGTCGAACCCATCGGCTGTCGCGGATCGCGCTCCAGGTGCCGTGGACCTGCTTCTCCTCGAGTTCCTTGACCTCGGCGATCATGTCGACCTCGGCGCGGGCGCGCTGCTGGCTGCGGATGGTGGAGAGCACCTCGTAGGCTTCGTCGCGTCGGCCCTGCGAGATCAGCCAACGCGGTGACTCCGGCACGCGAATCATGCCGACCATCAAGCAGATTGCGGGCAACGCGGCGATCGCGAGCATGTAGCGCCACACGCCCTCGTGCTCACCCCAGACGTTGCCGATGATGGCGTTGATGACGAAGGCGGCCAGCTGTCCGACGACGATCATCAACTCGTTGCGGCCGGCCAGCGAACCGCGGATCTCGTAGGGGGCAACCTCGGCCAGATAGACCGGGACGACGGTCGACGCGCCGCCGACCGCGAGGCCCAGAATGATGCGGCCGATCACCATGACGCCGAAGCCGGGCGAGAAGACGCAGGTGATGGTGCCGAGGAGGAACAGGACGGCCAGGCCGACGATGGTCTGGCGTCGGCCCAGCTTGTCGGCGACGCGTCCGCCGATCATCGCGCCGAATGCCGCGGCAAAAAGCAAGGAGCTGGTGACCACGCCTTCGGTGAAGGCCGTGAGTCCCAGCTCCTCTTTCATCGGCTCGAGTGCGCCGTTGATGACGCCCGTGTCGTAGCCGAACAGCAGACCGCCCAGTGTCGCGATGAGCGCGACGGAATGCAGGCGCCGCCGGAAGGGCCCGTGGCCCAGCGGCGGCAGCTTGGAATGGTCGGTGATAGTTCGGGGACTCTCGGCAGTGGTCATCGGAAAACTCCTTGTGCGTTACTTCGACGCGCTGTGGTGATCGCCGTCACAGGTCAGCATAGCGCATGACGGCTATATGTCCTAACAAACTGTCAAATTAGTTTGTGATGCTCGTCGCTAGGAGGTGAACCGTTGATCTGCCGACGTGGCACGCCTAGGATCGACCACACATGTCAGGACAAAGGAGTTGACGATGCGTCTTGGGCTGGTCGGATACGGTGCCGGTGGACGGCTTTTTCACGCTCCCTACATCGCGGCGGTCGAAGAGATCGATCTCGTCGGGGTAGTGACGCGCAACCCCGATCGTAGGCGTGAGGTGGCCTCCGACCTGCCCGGTGTCGCCGTGTACGACACCCTCGGCGACCTCCTCGACGCGGGCGTAGACGCGGTCACCATCACCACGCCGCCGGACACCCGACACGACCTCGTCCTGGAGGCCATCGGTCGCGGCGTCCACGTCGTCGCCGACAAGCCGTTCGCGCCCGACGCGGCGGGTGGTCGGGAACTGGCCGACGCCGCGCAGCGTGCCGGCGTCCTGCTCAGTGTCTTCCACAACCGTCGCTTCGACGCCGACCTCACCACCATCGCCGACGTGCTGCCCAAGCTCGGACAGGTGTGGCGATGCGAGTCGCGTTTCGACCTGGACGAGCCTGGCAGCCTCGACGCAGGTCCCTCGGGCGGGTTGCTCCGCGACCTCGGCGCGCACCTCGTCGACCAGATGCTGGTGCTGTTCGGGCCGGCCGAGTCGGTGTCTGCGCATCTCGACGTCGTCGATCAGCGCGAGGGTCGCACGGATTGTGGCTTCGCTGTGTCGATGACCCACCGGTCTGGCGTCTACTCGACGGTGAGCGCGAGCAAGATCAACCACATCGCGGCACGGCAGTGGCGCATCTACGGGTCGCTGGGCACGTACGCCAGTGACGGCACTGACGCGCAAGTGGATCAGATCAAGTCGGGTAAGCGCCCGGCGGATGACCTCTCCGCGTGGGGGTTCGAAGACCCGACTCGGCTTGGCGCGGTCTACACCGCCGCCGGCGCCGAGGTGATTCCGTCGGCCCAGGGGCGCTACGACGAGTACTATCGCCGCTTCGCCGCCGCCGTCGACCATGCTGCGCCACAGCCGGTTCCGGCGTCGGAGGGTATTGCCGTGCTGGAGGTACTCGACGCCGCGCGTCGGAGCGCCGTCGAGGGGATCACGGTTCGGCTCTGAGGTCCACACACAGAACTACCATCTACACAGGAGATCCCGTGTGTAGATGGTAGTTCTGTGTGTGCGGAAACGCGATGGAACCGGATTCGGGTCGCCTGCGTCCAACCTGGTATGCAGACATTTCCCACTGACGCCAACGGCATCATCTTCCGCCAGACTGCCATCGACCGCGGGTTCACCGACAATCAGCTCGCGAGGGCGGTCGAGAACAAACAGATCGAGCGCATCTGGCCCGGTGCGTTCCTGCCGAAACAGACGCTCACGCGCGAAGAACGACACAAACGAACGGCGATCGCCGCGGGAACGCCCAGCGGTGGATCGACAGCGCTGGCCGACGAATCGGCCGCAGTCCTGCATGGACTGTCGCTACTCAATGCGCGGTGGAACAAGGTGCATGTGGCCAGCGGGCTGAAGTCCGGTGGCCGTATCGACAAACGCAAGCACATCCACTCCGGACCGCTCGACGCCGCCGACGTGGTGACCGTGGAAGGCGTGAAGGTGACTTCCCTCGAGCAGACGGCGGTCAGCATCGCGTGCTCGCGAGGCTTCTATGAGGCCTTGGCGGTGTTCGACTCGGCTTTGCGGCTCGGGGCCGATCGCGACGTGATGGCCGGCAAGCTCGAGAGTTACCGGCCGGGCGTACTCATCGGACGACGCGGTCTCCACTACGCAAATGGGAAATCGGAGAATGCGGGCGAGTCATGGGGCCGCGGCCAGATCATCGACGACGGTCTGCCGATTCCTGACCTGCAACAGGAATTCCACGACAGGGAGGGCGAGTTCATCGGTCGATGCGACTACGCATGGTCGGGCAAGTTGGTCGCGGAGTTCGACGGCATGCGCAAGTATCAGGGTGATCTCCGAAAAGGGGAATCGCCTTTCGATGCGATGAAGCGGGAGAAGATTCGCGAAGACGCGCTGCGCCGGATAGGCGTGATGGTGATCCGCTGGATCTGGGCAGACCTGAAGGACTTCAAGGTGGCGGCGATGGTCCGGGAATGGCTGGACCAGTTCGGTTTGCTGGCCGCCTGACGGTCAGAGGGCACACCGAAAACTCCCATCTACACAAGGGATCTCGTGTGTAGATGGGAGTTCTGTGTGTGTCCTCAGGCGTTCTGCGGGAAGCCCAGGTTCAGGCCGCCGTGGCTCGGGTCGAGCCAGCGGGTGGTGATGGCCTTGGTGCGGGTGAAGAAGTGCACACCCTCGGTGCCGTGGGCGTGGGTGTCGCCGAACAGCGACGCCTTCCAGCCACCAAAGCTGAAGTAGGCCATGGGAACCGGGATCGGCACGTTGATGCCGATCATACCCACCTCGACCTCGTTCTGGAACCGACGTGCGGCGCCACCGTCGTTGGTGAAGATCGCGGTGCCGTTGCCGTACTGGTTGGCGTTGATGAGGTCGATGGCCTCGTCGTAGGAGTCGACGCGCACGACGGAGAGCACCGGGCCGAAGATCTCGTCGGTGTAGACGCTCATGTCGGTGGTGACGTTGTCGATCAGCGTCGGGCCGAGCCAGAAACCTTCTGTGTAATCCCCCGTCGCTTCGCTCGCCCCTGACCCGCCATCCACCTCCACGGTACGGCCGTCGAGAACCAGTGTGGCACCGTCGGCTTCGCCGGCGTCGACGTACGAAGCAACCTTGTCGCGATGCACCCTGGTAACCAGCGGACCCATGTCGGAATCCTTGGTGCCGTCGCCAGTCTTGATGGTCCTGGCGCGCTCGGCGATCTTGGCGACGAGGTCGTCGGCGATGTCGCCGACGGCGACGCACGCCGAGATGGCCATGCAACGCTCACCGGCAGAACCGAATCCGGCGTTGACCATAGCGTCGGCAGCAAGGTCGAGGTCGGCGTCGGGCAGCACGATGGCGTGGTTCTTGGCGCCGCCCAGCGCCTGCACGCGCTTACCTGCGGCGGTGCCGGTGGCGTACACGTACTGCGCGATCGGAGTGGAGCCGACAAAGCTGATGGCCTTGATCGACGGGTTGGTCAGCAGCTCGTCGACGGCGAGTTTGTCGCCCTGCAGAACGTTGAACACGCCGTCGGGCAGGCCCGCTTCCTTCCACAGCGCTGCCAGCCACAGCGATGCCGACGGGTCCTTCTCGGACGGCTTGAGGACGACGGTGTTGCCGGCGGCAATCGCGATGGGGAAGAACCACATCGGGACCATGGCCGGGAAGTTGAACGGCGAGATGATGCCGACCGGGCCGAGCGGCTGGTACACGGAATGGACGTCGACCTTGGTCGAGGCGTTCTCGGTGTACCCACCCTTGAGCAGATGCGGGATACCGCAGGCGAATTCGACGACCTCCTGGCCGCGCGACACCTCACCGAGGGCGTCGGAGACGACCTTGCCGTGCTCGGAGGTGATGATCTCCGCGAGTTCGCCCTTGCGCTCGTTGAGCAGCTCGCGGAATTTGAACAGGATCGAGGTGCGTTTGGCGAGGCTGGTGTCGCGCCAGGCCGGGAAGGCGGCGGCTGCGGCGTCGATGACGGCGCGCGCGTCCTCGAGGTTGGCCAGCGCGACATCCTTGGTGATCTCGCCGGTGGCCGGGTTGGTCACCGGGGCGGTGTTGGTCGACGTTCCGGGGAACGCCTTGTTGTTCACCCAGTGTGAGACGGTGCGGGTGATGGCGGGTGCAGACATGGGGGTACTCCTGTGTGGGTTCTTTCGCTCCCTGAGGTGCGAGCTTGCGATCTGTTTTCGCTCCCTGAGGTGCGAGCTTGCGATCTGTTTTCGCTCCCTGAGGTGCGAGCTTGCGAGCCTCGAAGGGTGGTGGTGCGAGCGCCCTTCGAGGCTCGTCGCTAGCGCTCCTCGCACCTCAGGGAGCGGGGTGGTTGCGTTTGGTGGGTAATACAGGGGGTGGGTTGAGTTGGGTTGTTCAGCTGAGCGACGCGCGGTCGACCATCTCGACCTTCTGCGGCTCACCGGTTTCCAGGGACTTGACGCCGGCCGCGCACACGGCGGCGGCGGCGTAGCCGTCCCAGGCGCCCGGGCCGTCGACGTTGGTGCCGGCGTGCACGGCGTTGACCCAGCGCTGGATCTCGGTGTCGTAGGCCCGGCCGAAGCGTTCGACGAAGGATGGGGTGATGTCGCCACCCCAGATGCCGGCGATCTTGCGTCCGTCGCTGCTACCATTCGGCCCGCTCGCTCCGCTCCCGGCGCCGGCATCCGATTGAACCGGGTTGCGCTGCTTACGGACAACGCCGCCCTGGTCGAGTCCGATGAAGGCCGAACCGAATTCGCCGACCACCTCGGTGCGCACCTCGTAGGCGACGCCGGTGGTGACGAAGCACTCGACGTCGATGTGGCGGCCCGAGCTGGTGGTGAAGATCGCGATCTGCGGATCCTTCAGTCCCTCGGGCGCATTCGGGTTGGCGCCGGGGGTGATGATCTGGACCGACGCGATCTCCTCGTCGAACAGGAAGCGCGTCACGTCGACCTCGTGGACGAGCGAGTCCTTGACGATCATCGCCGAGTCGAAACTCGGTGGGACGGCCGGATTGCGGTGCACGCAGTGCGCGACGAGCAGCTGCCCGAACGTGCCGTTGTCGATGAGCGTCTTGAGCTGTTCGTACTCGTCGTCGAAGCGGCGCATGAAGCCGACCTGGATCAGCTTGCGGCCCGACTCGGCCTCCCGCTTCACCACCTCGAGCGACGTGGCGACGTCGGTGGTCAGCGGCTTCTCGCACATCACCGGCTTGTTGTGTTCGATACACGCGAGCAGTTGTTTCTCGTGCGTCGGACCGGGGGTGGCGAGGATGACGGCGTCCACCTCGGGGTCGGCGATCGCGTCGAGCGGGTCGTTGATGACCCGACACCCGGGGATGGTCGCGGCGAGTTGCTCGGCCTTCTCCGGGAAGTAGTCGTTGAGGACGCTGACCCGAGCGCCCTTGGTGCGCTGAGTGATTCGGGCGACGTGGTCGGCGCCCATCATGCCGACGCCGAGGACGGCAACACGGAGTTCTGTCATGACTGTTCTCCCTGAGGGTTGGTCGGGTTGAAGTAGGGCCGCTGGACGGCCTTCCACTGGGCGTAGACGTCGTAGGCCTGCTGGGTCGAATCCAGCGTCGACACCTCGGAAACCGGTACATCCCACCAGGACTCGCTGTCCGGTGCGCCGATCATCGGGTCGGTTTCGACGTGGATGACAGTGGTGACCTCGGCGACCTTGGCCTTCTTGATCGCTTCGGTGAACTCGGCCGCGGAGGTGGCGCGGATGACGTCGGCACCGAGCGAGGCCGCGTTGGCCGCGAGGTCTACGGGGAGAGTGCCACCTTCGAGACGGCCGTTGTCGCCGCGGTACCGGTAGTTGGTGCCGAACCGCTGCGATCCAAGCGATTCCGAGAGGGAACCGATCGACGCGAACCCGTGGTTCTGCACCAGCACGACGATGACCTTGAGGTTCTCCTGCAACGCGGTGACCAGTTCGGTGGCCATCATGAGATACGACCCGTCGCCGACCATGACGAACACGTCTCGGTCCGGGCAGGCCATCTTGACGCCCAGCCCGCCGGCGACCTCGTAGCCCATGCACGAGTAGCCGTACTCGACGTGGTAGCCCTTGGAATCGCGAGTGCGCCAGAGCTTGTGGAGATCGCCAGGCATGGAGCCCGCGGCGCAGACGACGACGTCGCGCGGGTCGGAGGTCTCGTTGACCAGACCGATCACCGAACCTTGCGTGAGGGCTTCCTCGCCGGTCGCGACGTTGGTGCCGACGGCGGTGGGTGAGTAGGCCTGTTCCACGATGTCGTCCCATTCGCGGGCCAGCGTGCCGACCCGCTCGCGGTAGGCGGCGTCGACCTGGTAGTCGGCCAGCAGCTCGTCGAGCGCATCGATCGACTCTCGTGCGTCGGCGACGACGCTGTAACCACTGTGCTTGACCGAATCCAGCGACGCCACATTGATGTTCACGAACCGGACACCGTCGCCGGTGAAGGCGGTACGCGACGCGGTGGTGAAATCGCTGTAGCGGGTGCCGATACCGATCACCACATCTGCCTCGGCGGCAAGCGCATTGGCGGCGGTGGTGCCGGTCGAGCCGATCGCGCCCACCGATTGCGGGTGATCGTAGGGCAGTGATCCCTTGCCTGCCTGGCTCTGGCCCACCGGAATTCCGGTGCGCTCGCAGAACCGGGCGAGCGACTCGGTGGCGCCACTGTAGATGACACCACCACCGGCGACGATGAGTGGACGCTTGGCCGACGCGATGATCTCGGCGGCATCGGCGATCACGCGTCGTTCCGGGAGTGGACGCGATATATGCCAGGTGCGCTGCGCGAACAGCGATTCCGGCCAGTCGAACGCCTCGGCCTGCACATCCTGCGGGATGGCGACCGTCGCGGCGCCGGTCTCGGCGGGATCGGTCAGCACGCGCATTGCGCCGAGCAGTGCACCCGGCAGCTGCTCGGGCCGCCACACGCGGTCGAAGTAGCGCGACACCGGCTTGAACGCGTCGTTGACGGTGACATCACCCGACGACGGGAGTTCGAGCTCCTGCAGCACCGGCGCGGTGGCGCGGGTGGCGAAGGTGTCGGCGGGCAGCAACAGCACCGGAATACGGTTGATGGTGGCCAGCGCGGCGCCGGTGAGCATGTTGGTGGCGCCGGGTCCGACGGATGCGGTCACGGCCCAGGCCTGCAGCCGGTCCTTCATGCGGGCGTACCCAACCGCCGAGTGCACCATGGCCTGTTCGTTGCGGCCCAGCACGTACTTCAGCGATGGCTCGCGGCGGCGATTCGGCCCGCTCGCTTCGCTCCCGGCGCCGGCAGCTTCGACGTCGTCGATCTCGTTCTGCAGCAACGCCTGGCCCAGGCCGGCGACGTTGCCATGGCCGAAGATGCCGAAACAGCCGGCGAAGAATTTGGTGCGTTCGCCGTCGCGTTCGACGTACTGGTTGGCGAGGAACCGCACGGTCGCCTGGGAGACGGTCAGACGTACCGTCGACTCACCGTGTGGGGTGCGCACGCCGGTGACGCCGCCGGCGCGTCCGGAGTTGATCGGTGCCACGATTGCTTCTTTCTCGGGTGGGGTCGGTTGTCGGGTTGTGTGATCTCGACACGGTGCCTCGCTTCGCTCGGTACCGGCTCGATCAGCGTGGGCGGCTCGGTACCGGCTCGATCAACGGGCCGGGCCGTGCAAGGGGAGTCGGGGGTCGATCTCCCGGTGTTCCCAGCTGCCGCGCAGCCAGGTGTGGGCCGGGTCGTCGCAGATGCGCCAGGCGCGTTCGTCGCCCGGTCCGGCCATCACGTTCAGGTAGTACATGTGGTAGCCGGGGGCGGCGATGGACGGTCCGTGGTAGCCATGCGGGACCAGCACCACGTCGCCGCTGCGGACCTCCTCGAGGACCTCGATCGGACGCTCGGGGGTGCCGTACACGCGGTGATAGCCGAAACCGGCTGTGCCGTCGGGTCCTTCAGAGATCTCAAAGTAGTAGATCTCCTCGAGCTGCGACTCCACGTCGGAGTTCTCGTCGTGTTTGTGTGCCGGGTAGCTCGACCAGTTGCCGCCGGGGGTGATGACCTCGCAGGCGATGATCGAGTCGGCCTCGAAGGCGTCGGCAGTTCCGAAGTTGTGGACCTGGCGACTGCAGTTGCCTGCCCCGCGCAGTTCGACGGGGACGTCAGCGGCGGGAACATATCGGAACGGCAACGACTTCGACGCACGGGCACCGCAGAGAGCGAATCGTCCACCAGCACTGCTGGTGAGGGTGAACTCCGAATCGCGACCGACGTAGGCGAAGTCGCTCGGGCCGTCGAAAACGCTTGCGCGACCGGTCAGCTCGAACGTCGTGTCGCCGGATGCGACACTGGCGGAGCCACTCAGCGGCACGACGATGATCTCGTCGGGTCCGGTTGTCCGGGTGAGGGATTCGCCCGCACCGAGTTCGGCGACGAACAGCGATGATTCGCTCCATCCGGCGGATTCGGGTGTCACGTCGACGGTCAGCGGCGCGGTCGCCGAGCCCGCCGGGATGTACCACTTGCTGTTCATGGCCCTCTCTCAGCTCACCAGGTTCACGGCGGTGTCGACCGCGGTCGACACGTCGTCGTCGGACGGGTACAGGAGTGTGCGGCCGACGATGAGACCGCGCACCGACGGAATGGACAGGGCGCGTTCCCAACTCGCGAAGGTCTCGTCGGGCGCGGTTTGCGGGTCGCCGCCGAGCAGCAGGGTCGGCATGGTGGTGGCGTCCATGACGCGCTCCATCTCGTCGACCACCGGAAGCTTGAGCCAGGTGTAGGCGGAGGTGGAGCCGAGTCCCTGCACGATGTGCATCGACTTGATCACGGCGTCGGCCGAGAGGTCGTTGCGGACCTTGCCGTCGAGCCGGCTGGACATGAACGGCTCGAGCATGGCGATCGATCCGCCCGCGGCGAGTTCGTCGACCGCAGCGGCACACGCGGTCATCATGTTCAGGGTGCCCGGATCGTCGAGGTCGACGCGACACAGCATCTTGGCGCCGTTGAGACCGGCGTCGATGGTCCAGCGTGCGGTCGCGGCGGTCATGCGGTCGTCGAGTTCGAAGGACGCGCCGGCCAGGCCACCGCGATTCATCGACGAGAAGACCACCTTGTTCTCCAGGGCGCCCAGCAGCAGCAGGTCGTCGAGGATATCGGAGGTGGCGAGCACGCCGTCGACGCCGGGGTTGGCCAGCGCGGTGCGCAGTCGATCGAGGAGGTCGGTGCGGCTGTTCATCGCGGTCGGCCGGTTGCCGACGGCGAGCGCGCCGCGGGCGGGGTGGTCGGCGGCGACGATCATGAGCCGCTCGTCGCCGATCACGGTCGGGCGCGGCCGGCGTCGGGCCCAGGCCTGGCCGATCGCGGCCGGATTCTGCGTGCGGACCGCGGTGACCTCGGCGTATGTGGAGCACATGGGGGTTGTCATTGGAGGGCTGGTGATGGTGATGTCAGACATGGGCGCTCTCTTGGGTGCGGGAGGTGGGCTCGGCTGAATCGGCCAGATCGGCGACTTCGACGGCGGTGGGCATCGCGGTGGAGCATTCGAGGCGGCCGGCGACGATCGCACCGGCGGCGTTGGCGTGACGGAGGATCTTCTCCAGCGGCCAGCCCGCGAGCAGTCCGTGGCAGAGACTTCCGCCGAAGCTGTCGCCTGCGCCGAGGCCGTTGACGACGTCGACCGGGATCGGCGGAACCTCGACCGACTCGTGACGGGTCTTGCCGAGAACTCCCTTCGGGCCCTGCTTGACGATGGCCAGCTCGACGCCGAGGTCGAGCAGGGCGTCGGCCGCGCGCTGCGGATCGGTCTCGCCGACCGCGACCTCGCACTCCTCGCGATTGCCGACGGCAACGGTGACGTGCTGCAGTGCGCGTCGAACCTGGGTGGTCGCCTCTGCGGGCGACTGCCAGAACATCGGGCGATAGTCGAGGTCGAGGACGGTCAGTGACTGGCGCCCGCGGGCTTCCCAGGCGGCGAAATGCGCTGCGCGGGAGGGTTCTTCGGAGAGGCCGGTCACCGTCGACCAGTAGAGGCGGGCGTCGTGCACCGCGGCGGTGTCGATCTCGTCGGCGCGGACCTGCAGGTCGGGGGCCGTCGGCTTGCGGTAGAAGTACAGCGGGAAGTCGTCGGGCGGGAAGATCTCGCAGAAGGTGACGGGTGTGGCGTACTCGTCGTCGACCCGCACGTACCGGTTGTCGACGCCGAGCCGGGCCAGTTCGGCGCGCACGAAGCGACCGAACGCGTCGTCACCCGCGCCGGAGATCAGCGCGCTGCGACGTCCGAGCCGGGCTGCGGCGACGGCGACGTTCGCCGCGCTGCCGCCGAGGAACTTGCCGAAGCTCTCGACTTCTTCGAGGCCGACGCCGACCTGGTGCGGGTAGATGTCGACGCCACTCCGGCCGATGGCCAGCACGTCGAAGATCGGGGTGGGGGCTGGTTGCTGGGTGGTGGAACCGCTCATGGCATCTACTGTGCGTCACACCACACCGCAAAGTCAAGACTTTGTTAGGACATTATTACCTGGCATGATGGACGTGTCTCCGGTCACACGACCACGAACCCATAGGGAGAGGAGCGACGCGCATGTCCATCGACACCGCCGTCGACATCGCAACGCCGACATCGGACACACACCTGACCATCCCCGTCGCCATCGTCGGTTTCGGCTGGATGGGCCGCGTGCACGCGCAGGCCTATGCACGCGTACGACACCACTATCCGACGCTGCGGCCGCTGCCGAAACTGTCCGTCATCGCCGACGAACTCGGTGATCGTGCTCAAGCCGCCGCCGAGCAGTTCGACGTCGCATCGGTCGTCACCGACTGGCGAGACGTGATCGCCGACAACACCATTCGGGCCGTCAGCGTGACCGCACCGAACTTCCTGCATCGCGAGATCGGCGTCGCTGTTGCGAATGCGGGTAAGCATCTGTGGATCGAGAAGCCGGTCGGGCTGTCGGCGGCGGATGCCCGCGCAGTGGCTGACGCTGCGTCGGACGCCGGTGTGGTGACGGCTGTCGGCTTCAACTACCGCAACGTGCCGGCGGTCGAAGCTGCGCGCGAGATGATCGCGGCCGGGGAGATCGGCGAGATCACCCACGCCCGATTCCGCCTGTTCAGCGACTACGCCGCCCACCCGGACGGTGCGCTGACCTGGCGCTATTCGCGTGACCGCGGCGGCAACGGGGTGCTCGGCGATCTCGCGTCGCACGGCGCCGATCTCGTCTGGTACCTGCTCGGCGACATCGACTCGCTGATCGCGGACACCGCCACGTTCATCACGGAACGGTCGAAGCCGACGGGCGCGACCGCAGGCCACCAGCTCGCGGTCGGCGGTGAGCGCGGACCGGTCGAGAACGAGGATTACGTGAGCGCGCAGCTGCGCTTGGCGTCGGGCGCACGGTGTGTGCTCGAGGCCAGCCGGGTGTCGGTGGGCGAACAGAACTCCTACGGCTTCGAGATCCACGGGACCAAGGGAATCGTGCGCTGGGATTACCGCCGCATGGGCGAACTCGAGGTCGGCACCGGGGGCGCCTACCAGGACCAATCGGTCGCCACCCGCTACGTCGGGCCTGGTGCCGGCGACTACGCCGCCTTCCAGCCGGGGGCCGCAAATCCCATGGGCTACGACGACCTCAAGGTCATCGAGGCTGCCCGCTTCTGCGCGTCGATCGCGGGGCCGGAGCGCCTCGGGGCGAACATTCTTGACGCCGTTCGCAGCGCCGAAGTGCTCGACGCGATGTCGGAGTCGGTGCGCTCGGGAACGTGGGTGTCGCCGGTGCGCGTCTGATCCTTGGTGACCGTGCGTCCCAAATCGCTGACCGCGCGTCGTGGACCGTTGACCGTGCGTCTCGAAGGGTGCCCTTCCGCCGGCTGAGGCGCGAGCCTGCGAGCCTCGAAGCCCCTGGCGAGACGACAACGTTGGCTCGCGAGGTTTCGATACGCGCCGGGCTCGCAGGCTCGCGCGACGCTACTCAACCAGCAGGTGGTATCCGCAGTTCAGGGATGTGGCCAACAGATCGGGACGCACGGTCAACGGCTTGGGACGCACGGTCAACGAGGAGGTGGCATGGACAGAACGGCCGAACGCACGACGTTTCCGCGTGCGCTGGCGCTGCTCGGGGCGTCGGCGATGTTCATGGAGATCCTCGATGCGACGATCGTCGTCACCGCACTCCCGGCGATTGCGTCGGACTTCGGGGTGTCGGCGCTCGACGCGACCGGGGTGGTCACGTCGTACCTGATGACGCTGGCCGTGGTGATCCCGGTCAGCGGGTGGGCGGCGCAGCGGTGGGGTGTGCGGCCGGTGTTCCTCACCGCGATGGCCGTGTTCACGCTCGCCTCGCTGGGCTGTGCGCTGGCCGGGGGCCTGGGCTGGCTGATCGCTGCGCGGGTGATCCAGGCCGCGGGTGGGGCGATGATGGTGCCGGTCGGTCGGCTGGCGGTGCTGCGGTCCGTCGACCGATCGGACCTGGTCCGTGCGATCGCCTATCTCACCTGGCCGGCGCTGGTTGCGCCCGTCGTCGCACCGGTGCTGGGCGGGCTCATCGTCACCCATTGGAGCTGGCGCGTCATCTTCTACATCAATGTGCCGCTCGGGGTCGTCGGGCTGGTTGCCGCGGCCATCATCTGCCGACCGGACAAGACTTCCGTTCAGCCACGTCGGCTCGACGTGCCCGGTCTCGTGGGCTCGGCGATCGCCATCGCGGCGATCATGGTGGTCGCGCACGAACTGACCGGGTCGCCGCCGCGGTGGGTCGTGGTGGGAGTCGGGGCCGCGATCGCGATACTCGCCGGCGCATGGACCATTCGCCACCTGCGTCGCGCCACCGATCCGTTGCTCGATCTCTCTGCACTGCAGCATCATTCGTTCGCGTCGGTGATGTCCTACGGGTCTCTCTACCGCGCCGTCATCACCGCCGTGCCCTTCCTGGTGCCGATCATGTTCCAGGTGCGATTCGGCTGGTCGCCGACCGCCGCGGGGGCGATGGTTACGGCACTGTTCGTCGGAAATCTCGCGATCAAACCGTTCACCACGACGCTGATGCGCGTCCTCGGCATCAAACGCGTCCTCGTGTACGACACCGCAATCTCGGTCGCCGGATTCGTCGCGCTGGCCTTCGTCGGTCCAGCGATCGCGACCGGGATCATCGCGGCACTGCTGGTGGTCTCCGGCGCGCTGCGTTCCATCGGCTTCTCCGCGTACAACACCCTCGCGTTCACCGACGTCGGACCCGACGAACTGCCACACGCCAACGCGCTTCATGCTGCGGCTCAGGAACTGTCGGCAGCGCTCGGAGTCGCGGCTGCGGCGGTTGCCGTGGCGGTGGGCGCCTCCCTGGGGGCCGATGCGCTGCCGGCAGGTCCGTACGGATTCGCGTTCCTGCTGCTCGCGGTGCTCACGATCGTGATGGTCGTGGGTGCGCTGAGGCTCCCCAGGGACGCCGGTGACGTGTCGGTTGGGCGACACTGACCAACCAATTCATCTGAATGTCTGGACAAAGTCTTGACACGCACCGTGTGACGGGTATTACATCTTCTCAGTGGGAGTGACACCCTCGACACTCCTCGTACGGATCGAAGGGATCGACAACGATGTTCTCCACAGAGCGCCCACGGCGCCGTCGCACCGGCCGGTCGGTCGGCCTGGTCGCGATTCTCGCCTCGGCCGTGGTGGCCGCGGCCGCGTGTTCTTCCACCGGCGGCAAGCCCGACGACTCCGCGAACGGCGCCGGCGTCGGCAACGCCGGTACCGAAGAGCTGACCATTGCGATGATCACGCACGAGGTTCCCGGCGACTCGTTCTGGGACCTCATCCGCAAGGGCGCGGAGATGGCCGCCAAGAAGGACAACGTCAAGCTCCAGTACTCCTCGGACCCAGAGGCACCCAACCAGGCCAACCTCGTCCAGACGGCCATCGACAGCAAGGTCGACGGTATCGCGGTGACACTGGCCAAGCCCGACGCCATGGCCCCGGCGGTGCGCAACGCCATCGCCGCCGGAATCCCGGTGGTGGCCTTCAACTCCGGCTTCAACGACTGGCAGCAACTGGGCGTGCAGCAGTACTTCGGCCAGGACGAGACGATCGCGGGCCGCGCCGTCGGCGAGCGTCTCACCAAGGAGGGCCGCAAGAATGTGCTCTGCGTGATCCAGGAGCAGGGCCAGGTCGCTCTCGAATCCCGTTGCGCCGGCGTCAAACAGGGCTTCACCGGCGGTTCGTTCCAGATCTTGTATGTCAACAGCAAGGACATGCCGTCGGTCGAGGCGACCATGACCGCCAAGCTGCAACAGGATTCGGCCATCGACACCGTGGTCACCCTCGGTGCCCCGATCGCGCAGACGGCGGTCCAGTCCAAGGGCAATGCAGGTTCTGACGCCGAGGTCGTCACCTTCGACACCAACGCGGCCCTCGTGCCGCTGATCGAAGGCGGTCAGGTCAAGTGGGCCGTCGATCAGCAGCCGTATCTGCAGGGCTACTTGGCGATCGACTCGCTGTGGCTCTACCTCACCAACGGAAACACCATCGGCGGCGGTCAGGCAGTCCTCACCGGACCGGCATTCATCGACTCCACCAACATCGGCAAGGTCGCTGACTATGCGAAGGCAGGCACACGATGAGTACCCAAGCAGATCTTGATCTGAGTACGCACAAACCGGTCACCGACGAACGGGTCAAGCGGCAGAAGCCGGTTCAGCGCCTGCTCGTGCGGCCGGAGGTCGGCGCCCTGTTCGGCGCGATCGCCATCTTCATCTTCTTCTGCATCGTGGCGCCCACCTTCCGGACGCCCGAGGCACTCGCGACCATCCTCTACGCGAGTTCGACGATCGGCATCATGGCCTGCGGCGTCGCGGTGCTGATGATCGGCGGCGAGTTCGACCTGTCGACCGGTGTCGCAGTGACTTTCGCATCGTTGGCGGCGTCGATGCTCGCCTACAATCTGCACCTCAACGTGTGGATGGGTGCGTTGCTCGCGCTGGGATGCTCGCTCGCCGTGGGCTTCTTCAACGGCTATCTGGTGATGAAGACGAAGATACCGTCGTTCCTCATCACGTTGTCCACGTTCCTGATGCTGACCGGTATCAACCTCGCGGTCACCAAGATGGTCACCGGTCAGGTTGCGACACCGTCGATCTCGGACATGCAGGGCTACGACTCGGCGCAGAAGGTCTTCGCGTCGTCCTTCGAACTGTTCGGTGTCTCGGTGCGGATCACCGTGGTGTGGTGGATCGTCTTCACCCTTGTCGCCACCTGGGTGCTGATGCGGACTCGCGTCGGCAACTGGATCTTCGCGGTCGGCGGTAACCAGGATTCGGCTCGGGCCGTGGGTGTTCCGGTCACCGCGGTCAAGATCGGCATGTTCATGTTCGTCGGGTTCTGCGCCTGGTTCGTCGGTATGCACCTGCTGTTCGCCTTCGACACCGTGCAGTCCGGCCAGGGCGTCGGCAACGAGTTCTTCTACATCATCGCGGCTGTCGTCGGCGGCTGTCTGCTCACCGGCGGCTACGGCACGGCAGTGGGTGCCGCCATCGGTGCCTTCATCTACGGCATGGTCAATCAGGGCATCGTCTACGCCGGCTGGAACCCCGACTGGTTCAAGTTCTTCATGGGTGTGATGCTGCTGTTCGCGGTCATCGCCAACAACACCTTCCGTAACTACGCCGCAAAGAGGTGACCGGACAATGAGTTCAGCAGTGGAAACCCGACCCGAATCCGAATCCAGCGACGGCAAGGTGCCGTTGATCGAGCTGCGTAACGTCGGCAAGTCCTACGGCGCGATCATCGCGCTCAAGGACATCAGCCTGCGTGTCAACGCCGGTGAGGTCACCTGCGTCCTCGGCGACAACGGCGCCGGCAAGTCGACGCTCATCAAGATCATGGCCGGCCTGCACCAGCAGACCGACGGTGAACTCCTCGTCGACGGTGAGGAGACGCGGTTCGACTCGCCCAAGCACGCCCTGAACAGTGGAATCGCCACCGTGTACCAGGATCTCGCCGTCGTCGGCCTGATGCCGGTGTGGCGCAACTTCTTTCTCGGCCAGGAGATCCGCAAGGGTCCGTTCCGGATGCTCGACATCCAGGCCATGCGCGCCACCACCAAGGAAGAGCTGTTCAAGATGGGCATCGACCTGCCCGACGTCGACGCCCCGATCGGCTCCCTGTCGGGCGGCCAGCGTCAGTGTGTGGCGATCTCGCGCGCCATCTATTTCGGTGCGCGCGTGCTGATCCTCGACGAGCCCACCGCCGCTCTCGGCGTCAAGCAGTCGGGCACCGTGCTGCGCTACATCTCGGCCGCCCGTGACCAGGGCTTCGGCGTCGTGTTCATCACGCACAACCCGCATCACGCGCACATGGTCGGCGATCACTTCGTGTTGCTCAACCGTGGTCGCCAGAAGCTGGACTGCACCTACGACGAGATCACTCTCGAGGAGCTCACCCAGCAGATGGCCGGCGGCGACGAACTCGACACTCTCAGCCACGAATTGCGGCGCACCGAGTGACGAACGTCGGCGTGGTCCTCAGCGCGCGAAGCCCGTTCGAATGGGACCTCGTCGACGACCTGTACGAGGCCGCGGACGGTGCCGGCTACCGGCTCGTCCTCGGTCTCTACGGACCACGCCGCAGCCGGCATCGGGTGACGGCCGAACTCGCCGAAAGCTGTTCGGCCGTCATCGTTGTCGGGCCTGATCGGGCCGACCGGCTCGACGCGGTGTCGGGTCCGTTGGTGATCATCGGGGAACGCATCCCCGACCTCGACGCGGTGACCGTCGGCACCGACGAGTGGCTCGGCGGCGAACTGGCCACCCAGCACCTCATCGACCTCGGGCACACCACCATCGCGCATCTAGATGGCGGCGAGAACTCCGGTGCAGCCGAACGACTTCGCGGCTACCACGACGCGATGGCCGCCGCCGGATTACGCGAGCATGTCCGCGTCTTCGACGGCGACTACAGCGAACGCTCGGGGGCTCGTGTGGCCGACGAGATCATCGACGGCGACGACGCGCCGACGGCGGTGTTCGCCGCCAACGACCGGTCCGCCATCGGCCTGGTCACCGAGCTCCGACGCCGCGGAGTGCGTGTGCCCGAGGATATCTCGGTCGTCGGATACGACGACAGCGAACCCGCCGCGCTCGCGCACATCGCGCTCACCTCGGTCCGTCAGGACACTGCGGGGTTGGCCTCCGCGGCGATGTCGGCGGTGGGCTCGTTGG
>NZ_JBEXMX010000011.1:0-81484 GCF_040610755.1 Gordonia sp. NPDC003585
ACGGCACGCGCTACGCCACCGCGGCCTCGGCGCGCTGGGTGCCGCCTCGTTCGGGGAGTGCGCGGGGCTCCGGCAATCCGGGTGCCGCTGCGCGTCGCGCAGCGCGGCCGGATGGGGCAGGTGCCGGGCGGTTCGGGGGATCGGGCGCGACGTATCGTCCGAGCGCACGGACTCGATAGAGACGGATGGAAGCGCGAGTGAATTCGGCTGCAGGACATAGTGATATAGCACAGGCAGGGTCGCCGAGGCCGCTGTCGGTGGTCGTCGCGGGCGGGGGAACGGCCGGTCACATCGAACCCGCGCTCGCGGTCGCCGACGCCGTACGGCTCCTCGATCCCACCGCCCGCATCACCGCCCTCGGGACCACGAAGGGTCTCGAGCAGACGCTGGTACCCGAGCGCGGCTACGACCTCGAGCTGATCCCGCCAGTGCCCCTGCCGCGTAAGCCCGGCCTGGAACTGGCCCGTACGCCCGGCCGGTTGCTGCGCTCGGTCACGGCGACGCGCAAGGTTCTGGCGGCCGTATCCGCCGACGTCGTCATCGGCTTCGGCGGATACGTGGCGCTGCCCGCCTACCTCGCCGCACAGACACATTTCCGGGGGCGCAGTCGGATTCCGATCGTCATCCACGAAGCCAACGCGAGCGCCGGGATCGCCAACAAGGTCGGTGCACGATTCGCCGACCGCGTGATGGCTGCGGTCGACGGGTCCGGCCTCCCCGACGCACAGGTCGTCGGGATTCCGGTCCGGGGTGTGCTCGCCGAACTCGACAGGGCCGAACTGCGCGCCAAGGCACGGCACTACTTCGGACTCGACGACGACGCGCCGACACTGCTGGTCTTCGGTGGCTCGCAGGGAGCCCAGCGGCTCAACGACGCCGTCGCAGGTGCGGCACCCGTCCTGGGCAATGCGGGCATCGGAGTCCTGCACGCCTACGGCCCCAAGAACTCGATTCATCCGACGGTGCCCGACGGCGCCCCGCCCTACCGTGCGGTCGGATACCTCAAACGGATGGACCTCGCCTACGCGGCCGCGGACCTGGTCATGTGCCGTTCGGGTGCGATGACCGTCGCCGAGGTGTCGGCGACCGGACTGCCGGCCGTCTACGTGCCATTGCCGCACGGCAACGGCGAACAACGACTGAATGCGCTGCCGGTGGTCCAGGCCGGGGGAGGCATCCTGGTCGACAACGACGACGTGTCGCCCGACTGGGTGTCCCGCGAGATCCCCGCACTGCTGTCCGACGACGACCGACTGGCCGCGATGTCGGTTGCGGCCGCCGGCACCGGGCATCGTGACGCAGCGTCTGCGGTCGCGTCCGCAGCGCTCGAGCTGGCGGCACAATTCCGTGCCGGCGAGCACCGCACCCGGCTCCTGGGGGCGTTTCGCTCACACGGTTCCAGCGATCGACGGTGACAATTGAGAGCGGTGCTCCTGACAGGCAGGCGCAGGGTGAGTCCGCTGGTGGGCGGATGAGGAGAGGTGGGAGGTGACGACGTGACGAACGGACCGGTGACCGGTGTGGTCGGACCGTTGCCCGAACAGCTCCAACGCGTGCACATGGTCGGGATCGGCGGGGCCGGGATGTCCGGGCTCGCCCGCATCCTGTTGGCGCGCGGAGGCCAGGTGTCGGGGTCCGACGCCAAGAACAGCCGCGCCATCCTCGAACTGCGGACTCGTGGCGCGCGGATTCAGGTGGGCCACGACCCCTCGGCCCTCGACCAGCTGCCCGGCGGCCCGTCGGTCGTCGTCACCACGTACGCGGCGATCCCGAAGACGAATCCCGAACTCGTGGCAGCCCGCTCACGCGGGATCCCGATCCTCTTGCGTCCCCACGTCCTCGCCGAGCTCATGGCCGGCCACCGCACTCTGCTGATCGCCGGCACCCACGGCAAGACGTCGACGACGTCGATGTCGGTGGTCGCGCTGCAGCGCGGCGGACACGACCCATCCTTCGCCATCGGCGGCGAACTCAACGAGTCGGGGACCAACGCCCACCACGGCAGCGACGGACTCTTCGTCGCGGAGGCCGACGAGAGTGACGGATCGCTGCTCGAGTACACGCCCGACGTGGTGGTGGTGACCAACATCGACGTCGACCATCTCGACTTCTTCGGCACCATCGAACGCTACGTGGCGGTGTTCGACGACTTCGCCGACCGGGTCGCCGACGGTGGCACCCTGGTCGTCTGCCTCGACGATCCGGGTGCTGCCGCCCTCGGTGGACGGGTGGCGAGCCGGTTGCACGAGCGTGGCGTCGCCGTCCTCGGTTACGGCGCAGGCGAGTTCGCGTCGAGCGCGCCAGGCGTGGTCCACGCCGCGGAACTGCTGTCCTGGCAGGCGCGCGGGATCGGCGGGCAGGCGCGGGTGCGGTTCACCGAGCCGCTCGTCGCACAGCCGTCCGAACACACGCTCACGCTGACGCTTCCGGGGAAGCACATGTCGCTCAACGGGATCGGTGCGGTCGTCGGGTGCGTCCGGCTCGGTGCCGATCTCGACCAGACGGTCCGCGGGATCGGTGCCTTCGGCGGCGTCCACCGGCGTTTCGAGTTCCGTGGCCATCGCGGTGGGGTGGACGTGATCGACGACTACGCCCACCATCCGACGGAGGTCGCGGCCGTACTCACCGCCGCGCGCGACATGATCGCGTCGCGGCCGGCGAACGAAGGCGGCAAGGGACGGGTGATCGCCGTGTTCCAGCCCCACCTGTATTCGCGGACCGTCGACTTCGCCGACGATTTCGCCGCCGCCCTCGACCTCGCCGACGCCGCGGTGGTGGCCGATGTCTATGGCGCGCGTGAGCAGCCGATCCCGGGGGTCAGCGGTCGTATCATCACCGACCGCCTGCATGTTCCCGCGGTCTTCGCGCCGGATCTGTCCCGACTCGCGGCGCAGGTCGCCGACATCGCCCGGCCCGGCGACGTGGTCCTCACGCTCGGCGCGGGTGACATCACCATGCAGGGGCCGGAGATCCTTGCGGCCCTGGGAGACTCGGATACCGACACGATTCCGGATACCGGCAGCAGACCGGGACGCGTCTCATGATGGCCGCACGGTCTCCTCGGTTGCGCCGGCTCTACGCCGCCACGATGGTGGTGGCGGTCGTGGTGGGCCTGGTCCTCATCGCCTATCTCACGCCCCTGATGTCGGTGCGCAGTACCGACGTGCAGGACAACAAGGTGGTGCCCACCGACGAGATCCTGCGGGTGGCCCAGGTGTCCGACGGCACTCCGCTCCTGCAGGTCGACACCCGGGCCGTCGCCCAGCGGATCGCCGCGATCCCATCGGTCGAATCGGTCCGGGTCCAGCGCTCGTACCCGTCGTCGTTGCTGATCACGGTCACCGAACGCACGCCGAGGGTCATCATCAACGACCACACCAAGGTGCACGTGCTCGATCGGACCGGGGTCTCCTACCTGAACTACGATCGGCGAGAAGGTGTTCCGCCGGAGGTCCTCAAGCTTCCGGAACTCGTCACTTCCAATCCCGGCCCGACCGATCCGACCACCAAGGCGACTCTTGCGGCGGTTGCCGGCCTGCCGGAACCGTTGCTGCGGCAGGTGATCCGGGTGACCGCGACATCGCCTGTCGCGATCGAGTTCACGCTCACCGGCAAGCGCACGGTGGTGTGGGGGGACAGCGACCACGGGGACGAGAAGGCGCGCACACTCGGAGATCTGCTGACGCGCAAGGCGTCGATGTACAACGTGTCGAGCCCGGAGTACCCCGCCTACAAGTGATCCGCGTCGCCGCTGCGCGGAGATTTCTGCGGCCGACTTCACGACACGCCGACGATGAACCTGGCTACCCGGGCCGTCGATGCCTAGCGTTGCGACCAACACAGAACTACTTGACATAACTCTAAATCTATGGTTCAGGTTTAGGGTTTCGACGGTAGGTGAAGACAACCGCACGACCGAGACAGTTCGATGATCGAAAACAAGGAAGGCGAGCGCATGACGCCACCGCACAACTACCTGGCCGTGATCAAGGTCGTCGGCATCGGCGGCGGCGGCGTCAACGCCGTCAACCGCATGATCGAGCAGGGCCTCAAGGGGGTGGAGTTCATCGCGATCAACACCGACGCGCAGGCGCTGTTGATGAGCGATGCCGACGTCAAGCTCGACGTCGGACGCGACTCCACCCGCGGCCTGGGCGCCGGCGCCGACCCCGAGGTCGGACGCCGCGCCGCCGAGGATGCCCGCGACGAGATCGAGGAGCTCCTCAAGGGCGCCGACATGGTCTTCGTCACCGCGGGCGAGGGCGGCGGCACCGGCACCGGCGGCGCACCGGTGGTGGCCCAGATCGCGCGCAAGCTCGGAGCGCTCACTGTTGGTGTGGTGACCCGGCCGTTCGCCTTCGAGGGCAAGCGCCGCGGCAATCAGGCCGAGAACGGCATCACTGCGCTACGCGAATCCTGCGACACCTTGATCGTCATCCCCAATGACCGGCTCCTGCAGCTCGGTGACGCCCAGGTGAGCCTGATGGACGCCTTCCGCAGCGCCGACGAGGTCCTCCTCAACGGCGTCCAGGGCATCACCGACCTGATCACCACGCCGGGCCTGATCAACGTCGACTTCGCCGACGTCAAGGGCGTGATGAGCGACGCGGGCAGCGCACTGATGGGCATCGGCTCCTCGCGCGGTGAGGATCGCGCCAAGAAGGCCGCCGAGTCGGCCATCAACTCGCCGCTGCTCGAGGCGTCGATGGAAGGCGCACGTGGCGTTCTCATCTCGATCGCCGGCGGTAGCGACCTCGGCCTCTTCGAGATCCACAATGCCGCCACGCAGGTGCAGGAGGCGGCGCACGAGGACGCGAACATCATCTTCGGCACGGTGATCGACGACAACCTCGGCGACGAGGTGCGCGTCACCGTGATCGCGGCCGGTTTCGACGGCGGTGCGCCGCGCAAGCGCACCGAGGTTCCCGCGGCGGCCACCGGCCACACCGCGGTGGGCCAGGGTCAGGCGGGTGCGGTCACGACCGCCCGCAAGAACGACCCGCTGTTCGGTGACATGCCCGCCGGTGGCGGCGACCCGTTCTCGGGCCGCGAGCAGGAAGCGCCGCGGCGCAACAGCGTACGGCTCGACGACGATGACGTCGACGTGCCGTCCTTCATGAAGCGCTGAGGCACGATGCGGGTGCGTCGTGTGGTCACCACCCGGGCCGGCGGCGTCTCCGCGGCGCCCTACGATTCGTTCAATCTGGGCGACCATGTTGGTGACGATCCGAAGTCTGTGGCGGCCAACCGGATTCGGCTGGCAGAACGGATAGGGGTGGCACCGGGGTCGGTGGTCTGGATGGAACAGATCCACAGCCGCACGGTGACGGTTGTCGACGCCCCGGTCACCGCGCCGGTGCCCGCGACCGACGCGTTGGTCACCACCACGCCCGGTCTTGCGCTGGCCGTGTTGAGTGCCGATTGCGTTCCGGTTCTGCTCAGCGACGACGAGGCCGGCGTGATCGCGGGAGTGCACGCGGGCCGCGTCGGTGCCCGCATCGGGATCATCCCGGCCACCTTGCGTGCCATGGTCGAACTCGGCGCGCAGGTCGAGCGGATCGGCGCGTTCCTGGGGCCTGCGGCCAGTGGCGAACGGTACGAAGTGCCGGCCGAGATGCAACAGGATGTGGACAAGCACCTGCCCGGCAGTGCCTCCCGAACCACAAGAGGCACACCGGGTCTGGACTTGCGGGCGGGTCTGCGCAGGCAACTCCTGCACGCCGGGGTGGGTGCGGTCGCGGTGGACCCGCGGTGCACGATCTCCGACCCCACGCTGTTCAGCCATCGACGCGGCGCCCCCACCGGACGGTTGGCGTCGGTGATCTGGATGGACCCCGACCTGGAGCCGGTTGCGGGTGACGCCGAGTCCGGAGACGGCGATGCCTGAGGGTGACGATCACGCCGGGGACGGGCCGAGTCCGGACGCGCGAAGCACCGAGTTGGCCGAGCGACTGAAGCTTGTGCAGGAGCGATTGGCGACCGCCGTCGACTCCGCCGGACGCACACCGGGATCGGTGGAACTGCTTGTGGTGACGAAGTTCTTCCCGGCGTCGGACGTGGAGCGACTCATCGAACTCGGCGTCCGCACGTTCGGTGAGTCCCGCGAGCCGGAGGCGGGTCGCAAGATCGCCGAGGTGCGGGCCGCGTCGGCGACACCGCCGCCGACCTTCGACATGATCGGGTCTGTGCAGACCAAGAAAGCGGGCGGTGTCGCGCGCTGGGCCCGGCAGGTTCAATCGGTGGATCGAACGAGGCTGGTCGACCGTCTCGCCGATGCCGCGGCGACGGCACTCGACGATGGCGATCGCGACGCGCCGCTGGGCGTGCTGCTGCAGGTGAGCCTCGACGGGGACCCGCACCGAGGTGGCCTGGTAGAAGGCGACTTGTCGGCAGTCGCCGAACGCGTTGCCGAGCAGGAAGCGCTCGACCTGCGGGGACTGATGGCGATCGCACCACTTGCCGGCGACGCGGACCGCTGGATGTCCGAGCTCGCGCGAATCCAGCACGACTTCACTGCGCGATTCCCCGACGCGCGAGTGCTGTCGGCGGGAATGTCGGGCGACCTCGAAATCGCCGTCGCACATGGCTCGACATGCGTGCGTGTCGGAACCGCGATCATGGGGGAACGGCCGCTACTCTCTCAGTAATCACATTGGTAACAACAGAACCAAAGTGCACAAACAAAACATCGTCAACACAAGCAACACAGGCACGGCTGCGCAGCGGAGTCGCACGACAGGGAGGCCGACATGACCACGATGCAGAAGTTCAAGGCATATTTCGGCATGGTGCCGCCGAGCGAGTACGAGGATGACTACCTCGACGAGTCGGTTCCGCCCATGCGCGGCTCGCAGCGCGGTTACCGGGACGATTATCGCGGGGCCGACGATTACCGGGATGACTACCGCGACGATTACTACGCGGGCGACGGCGGTTATGAACCCGGCTACGGTGAGCCGCTGCGGGCGGTCGGATACCGCGACGCCGACCTCGCCTACGTCGAGGACCGTCGTTTCGCCGGCGGATACGAACCCGAGTACGCCTATGCCGGCGCACGTCCGACCGCCGAGTCCATGGATCGGGTCCGCCCGACCGCCGACATGCGCGGCGGCCGCCTCGAGCCGCTGCAGCGTTCGAGCAACTCGGCGCTGCGCTCCGCCGCCGGATCGCGGCCGATGAGCGCCGAACAGCGTGCCGAGCTCGAGCGGGTGTTCGCCGACAGCCCGCTGCAGAAGATCACCACGCTGCGCCCGTCGGACTACAGCGAGGCACGCACGATCGGTGAGCGCTTCCGCGACGGCAACCCCGTCATCATGGACCTCGTCGACATGAGCAACGACGACGCCAAGCGCCTCGTCGACTTCGCCGCCGGACTGGCCTTCGCACTGCGCGGATCGTTCGACAAGGTCGCCACCAAGGTGTTCCTCCTGTCGCCGGCCGACGTCGATGTCTCGGCAGAGGATCGTCGAAAGATCGCCGAGACCGGTTTCTACAACCACAGCTGACTCGGGTCCCTGACCTCCGCAATCTGTACCCACCAGGCCGGCCAAGTGGACAATCCACTTGGCCGGCCTGGTGCGTACAGACTTCCGTCGGCCTCACTCGACGAGGTCGGTGACCGTCCCCGTGAGCTGGGGAAATGCGTCGGTGCCGTGCTCGCAAAATCTAGGGGAAGAACTTCTTCCCCGAGGTTCACAGTCGTCCGCGAGGATCTTCTAGGGGAGGACACCAAGGGTAGGGAAAGGTTCTTCCCCTACTTTCTGCCCCTGCTTGTTGAGTCGTCCGCGAGAAAATTCGCGGGGAGGACTCCAGAAGTAGGGGACGAGTTTCTTCCCCTACTTTTGTGCCGGCGGAGATCGGCCTCCCGTGAGCGAAGGTGACCTCACGCGCGGCCGCGCCCTAACAGTCGCCCGACTTCTGGTGAGTACTGACCTGCGACGACGTGGCCGATTCGCCCTCTGTCCGACTTTTCAGGCAATCTTGACGTGTGGCGGTTATCTGGGGTGTCTTGTATTTCCTCTTGCTGATCTTCTGGCTGCTCCTGTTGGCTCGGCTCGTGGTGGAACTGGTGCGAACTTTTGCTCGCGAATGGCGCCCGACCGGTGTGACGGTGATCATTCTCGAAGTGATCTTCACGAGCACCGACCCGCCGATCAAAGCGCTTCGCCGCGTACTGCCCCCGATTCCGTTGGGCCCGGTCCGGCTCGATCTTTCCCTGATGATCGTGATGATCGTCGTCATCATCGCCATGAACATCGTGTCTGGCCTGCGCAATCAAGCAATGGCGTCGGCTCTTGCGATGGCAACCGGCCTGATCTGAAACCTGCTGTCGGCACATTCATGCCGACGATCGGTACTCCCGTACCACGATTGGTCGACCTCGAAATCCCAGGTGGCTATCGTGCGAATGGTGTGATGTTCTACCGTTAAATGTCATCATCGAGTGACCGTTTCATTGCGAGAGCGCATCGAAGCACTGCAACGAACGGTTCGGATGTGACAGGATGGGACGCCAGTTACAGATTTTGACTGGTATGTATGAGTAGTGCAGCCTGGAGAATGGGTCGAGAGACCGGACACATGGATCCGGCGACCCGGCCCGCCCGGGCTGCGCGTCCCGCAAACTGAAGACAAGCTCCAAACGACATGAGGGGAACCGACATGCGGCTGACACCAGCTGATGTGCACAACGTCGCGTTCAGCAAACCGCCTATCGGTAAGCGCGGCTACAACGAGGACGAAGTAGACCAGTTCCTCGACTTCGTCGAGGCGGAGCTGGCGCGCCTCATCGAGGAGAACTCGGATCTGAAACAGCGCGTCGAAGAGCTCGAAGGCGAGCTGGCCGACGCCAAGTCGTCGGGCGGTACGCCGACGACCGACGACCGTACTCAGGCGTTCGCCGTCGCCACCCCCGAACCGACTCCTGCTCCGGCCCCGGTCGCAGCACCCGTCGCGCCGGTGGACGACGACTCCAACGTCCGCGCCGCGCGCGTGCTGGCGCTGGCCCAGGACACCGCAGATCGTCTCACCGGAAGCGCACGCGCCGACGCCGACGCACTGCTCGCCGACGCCCACTCGCGGGCCGACGCGATGGTCTCGGAGGCGCAGACCAAGTCCGACAGCATGCTGGCCGACGCGCGCCAGCGCTCCGAGGCGATCCTCGCCGACGCGCAGACCCGGTCGGAGGCTCAGCTCCGACAGGCTCAAGAGCGGGCCGACGCACTGCAGAGCGACGCCGAGCGCAAGCACAGCGAGATCATGGGCACGATCAATCAGCAGCGTGGTGTTCTCGAAGGCCGCATCGAGCAGCTCAAGACGTTCGAGCGCGAGTACCGTACCCGCCTGAAGACCTACCTGGAGTCTCAGCTCGAAGAGCTGCAGCAGCGTGGCAGCGCCGCGCCGGTGGAGAACGGACGTCCCGACGCGTCGTTCTCGAGTGACCCGGGCAGCGGTGGGTACAGCAGTTACTCGCCGAGCTGAGCTCGCGTCGAAACACAGACTAGGCAGGTGACGTGCTGACCTTGGCTTTGGCCGCGACCCTCGTCGGGTTCGTGTTGCTCGTCCTCGGTCTGATCACCGGTCAGGTGTGGCTTGCCGTCGCCTGTATCGTCATCTGCCTCGTCGGGCTGGCCTTCCTGCTGGTCGATGTGATCGGTTCGGGTCGCCGTGGGTCTCGGTCCATCGAAGAGATGGTGCCGGGCGCCGGGGACGACGAACCGGATCAAGACGATCGCGATGGGGGCGAGAGCCGCGAACCGCACGACTCGGACCGCGGCGATTCTCATCCGGTCGAATCCGAGCCGGATGTGGCGTCGCCCGGTACAGCGGGAATCCGCGGAGACGAACGCACCGACAGCGGCCGACACGCAGCATTGCCGGCCGAGCCGAGTCCCGAACCTCCCCGAGAAGGTGGACTGCAGGACTACCTGCGATCCGTGGGCGGCGAGTTGCCTCCCCAGAGGACACCTCCACCGCCGCCTCGTCCAGCGGGCGGTTATGGTCCTCCGCCGGGCGCTCGGCCGCCGGGGAACCGATCTGGGCCGCCCCAGATGCCCCCGATGTCTCCGGGGTCCGCGCCGCGGCGCCCAGAGCAACCTCAACCGAAGCCCAAGTTCGACCCGCTCGATCCCAATTGGCGTCCGCCACTCGACTGATAGATGGATTGGCTACCGACGGCGAGCGGTCGCTACACTGGACTGCGCATTGATCCGGCCATCACCGGGGAGCACCTGGAAGAACAGACTCGCGGCTGATTTTCGCGATTCCCAGTAGAACCAGGCGGGAGTGGCCCGTGACAGCCACCGAACCATGATGGTTCATGAGCGGCGTCGGCCCCGGCCGGCGCAAGCGGGGTGGTACCGCGCAGACCTCAGGTGTGCGTCCCCGTGCCCGATACGACTGGCACGAGGAGACCTACCGTGAGCGACGCGGACAGCCCCCATGCGGACAACGCAGCACAATCCCAACGGGTGTACCCGCTGGTCGACATGACCGACGGCACCGGACGCAGCGCTCCGTCCTTCCCCGACGTCGAGCAGCACGTCCTGCGCTATTGGGATTCCGACGACACCTTCGCCGCATCGATCGTGAATCGTGCCGACGCCGAAGAGTTCGTGTTCTACGACGGCCCGCCGTTCGCCAACGGACTCCCGCATTACGGCCACCTGCTCACCGGCTACGTCAAGGACGTCGTCCCGCGCTACCAGACCATGCTCGGGAAGCGCGTCGAACGACGCTTCGGCTGGGACACCCACGGTCTGCCGGCCGAACTGGAGGCCGAGCGTCAACTCGGGATCACCGACAAGGCCGAGATCGAGAAGATGGGCGTCGAGAAGTTCAACGACTTCTGCCGCGATTCCGTGCTGCGCTACACCGGTGAGTGGCGTGACTACGTGACCCGGCAGGCGCGCTGGGTGGACTTCGACAACGACTACAAGACGCTCGACATCGACTTCATGGAGTCGGTGATGTGGGCTTTCAAGCGACTCCATGACAAGGGATTGATCTATCAGGGCTACCGGGTGCTGCCCTACAGCTGGTATGAGCAGACGCCGCTGAGCAACCAGGAATCGAAGCTCGACGACGCCTACCGGATGCGTCAGGACCCGGCCGTCACCGTGCGGATGCCCTTGCGTGCGCCCGGTTCGCCGCTCGACGGCGTCAACGCCCTCATCTGGACGACGACTCCGTGGACCCTGCCGTCGAACCTCGCCATCGCCGTCAATCCCGAGATCACGTACGTGCATGTGAAGGCCGCCGACGGACAGCAGTATCTGCTCGCCGAGGCGCTGCTGGGCAGCTACGCCAAGGAGATCGCCGAACCGGAAGTGTTGGGGACGTACCAGGGTCGCGACCTCGAGAACCTCTCCTACGAACCGCCGTTCGACTTCTTCACGGGTCATACGAACGCGCACCGGACCCTGTTGGGTGACTACGTCACCACCGACAGCGGTACCGGAATCGTGCACCTCGCACCGGCTTTCGGTGAAGAGGACATGGAGCTGGCCACCGCCAACGGCATCGAGGTGGTGCAGCCGCTCGATCCGGGCGGACGCTTCACCGCGCAGGTGCCGCCGTACGAGGGCCTGATGGTCTTCGACGCCAACCCGGTGATCATCAAGGATCTCAAGGGTGCCGACAAGATCGTGCGCCACGAGACCATCGAGCACTCCTATCCGCACTCCTGGCGATCGGGAAAGCCGTTGATCTACATGGCGGTTCCGTCGTGGTTTGTCGCGGTCGATCCGATCAAGGACCGGATGATCGAGCTGAACAAGCAGATCGTCTGGTCTCCGGAACACATCCGCGACGGGCAGTTCGGCAAGTGGCTCGAAGGTGCCCGGGACTGGAACATCAGCCGTAACCGCTTCTGGGGAGCGCCGATCCCGGTATGGATCTCCGACGATCCCGAGTACCCCCGCATCGACGTATACGGCTCGATCGACGACCTCGAACGCGACTTCGGCGTGCGTCCGGCCAATCTGCATCGCCCGTACATCGACGAGCTGACCCGGCCCAACCCCGACGACCCGACCGGCAGGTCGACGATGCGTCGGGTGCCCGAGGTGCTCGACTGCTGGTTCGAGTCCGGTTCGATGCCGTATGCGCAGGTGCATTACCCGTTCGAGAATGCGGCGTGGTTCGACGGGGCGAGCGAAGCGACGGGGGAATGTCACGGGAATGACCTCACCCCGGCGCACAACCCGGGCGACTTCATCGTCGAATACAACGGTCAGACGCGTGGCTGGTTCTACAACCTGCATGTCCTGGCCACCGCGCTGTTCGACCGCCCGGCGTTCAAGAGCGTGATCGCGCACGGCATCGTCCTCGGTGACGACGGACAGAAGATGTCGAAGTCTAAGCGCAACTACCCCGATGTCAACGAGGTCTTCGACCGCGACGGCTCGGACGCGATGCGCTGGTTCCTGATGGCCTCGCCGGTGCTGCGCGGCGGCAACCTGGTGGTGACCGAACGCGGCATCCGCGAGGGTGTCCGACAGGCGTTGCTGCCGTTGTGGAACAGCTACAGCTTCCTGCAGTTGTACGCCGAGCGTCCCGCCACATGGCGGACGGATTCGACGCATGTGCTGGACCGCTACATTTTGGCCAAGCTCGCGGTGACCCGGGACACCATGACGGAGGCGCTCGACGTCTACGACATCGCCGGTGCGTGCGAGTCGTTCCGCGAATTGGTGGAGTCCCTGACCAATTGGTATGTGCGACGCTCCCGTTCACGGTTCTGGTCGGGTCAGGACGCCGATCCGGATGCCTTCGACACGCTGTACACGGTGCTCGAGGTGGCCTGCCGGCTGGCGGCTCCGCTGTTGCCGCTGGCGACCGAGGCGATCTGGCGCGGGCTGACCGGGCAGCGGTCGGTCCACTTGACGGATTGGCCCTCGGCCGAGGAACTGCCCGCCGATGCCGACCTCGTCGCGGCCATGGACGACGTGCAGCAGGTGTGCTCGACGGCGTCGAGCGTCCGCAAGGCCAACAAGCTGCGGGTGCGGCTTCCCTTGCCGCGCTTGACCGTTGCGTCGCCGACCGCGGATCGGCTGCGCCCGTTCACCGGCCTCATCGCCGACGAGATGAACGTCAAGGACGTCACTCTCTCGACCGACACCGCCGACTACGGGCGATTCGAGCTGGTGGTCAACGCGCGCGCGGCGGGCCCGCGTCTGGGCAAGGATGTGCAGCGGGTCATCAAGGCGGTCAAGGCCGGAAACTGGTCGGTGCGTGCGGATGCCGACGGCACGGACGTGGTCAGCGCCGACGGCATCGACCTCGTCGAGGGTGAGTACTCGCGCAAACTCGTTGCGGTCGAACCAGATTCGACTGCCGAGCTTCCAGGCGGACGTGGTCTCGTGGTGCTCGACACCGCCGTCACCGAAGAACTGGAGTCCGAGGGCTGGGCCAAGGACCGTGTCCGCGAACTCCAGGACGCCCGACGCACCCTCGGCCTGGACGTGTCCGATCGCATCGAGGTCCGACTCGTTGTGCCCACCGAGCGCCTCGCGTGGGCGCAGCGCCATGCCGACCTGATCGCCGGTGAGGTGCTTGCCGTGCGGTTCGACGTGGCCGACGCCGCCGAGTCCGGTGCGGGAGCAATCGAACTCGGTGACGACGTAAGTGCCGACGTCACCAAGGCCTGATTGCTCCCTCCGCTCCCTGAGGTGTGAGGAGCAGCTGGCGACGAGCCGTTCTTCCGCTCCCAGAGGTGCTCGAGGCGCTAGCCGAGAGCCTCGAAGGGCCTGGTGAGACGACATTGTCATCTCACCACGGGCTTCGAGGCTCGCAGGCTCGCGCCTCAGCCGGCGGGTGGGGGCGCAGCCGGCGGAAGATGGTCCGGTGAATTGTCGTGCATAGCGACCATGCTCGCGCAGACGCCGCTGCTGACCGGCATGCCTGCCTCGGCGTCAGACCTCGAACGGGTCGACATCGACATGCAGACCGTTCTCGACTTTCTGGAGAGCGTCGTCGCCGCCCCCGGTCGTCTCGACGAGCACGCTGACCTGCTCGAGTCGCTCGGCCCGTTCTGGTTCCTCCGGCGTCGGCTGGCCGACGGCATCCGGCTTCTTCGGCACGCTGCCGCCACCTGTACAACCGGTGCGTGCACACCGCGTACGACTGCGGTGGTCACCCTGTCGCTGGGGTCTGCGCTGGCCTACAGCCAATCCGCCGAGGAGGCGCACGAGCTGCTGACCTCCTACACCTTCGACGACGTCGAGAGAATCGTCGTGGCCGGCGACCAAGACCCGGAGAGAAGAACGATCCGACTTGCATCCCTGGCCCTGGCCGCGTGGGTCGGTGACGACCACGCACTCGCGGGAGACTACGTCGCGCGAGCTGCCGCTTCGCTCAGCTCGGCGTCGGACGGAATCGTCGCGCTCGTCACCGCGACGTCGGCTTTGTGTGAGCTGGTGGCCGGTGAGATGGCGGCGAGCCTGGAGCACGCGCACACCGCGCTGGCACTCAGCACCGAACGCGCCGACCCGCTGGCGATGCATCTCGCGGCAGTGGTCATGGGTATCGGGTCCTTGTTCGACGGAGACCCCCGCATGGGGTTGCGCTGGAACGACCAGGCGTTCCGTGCCTACCTCGACGCGGGCGGCGTGTAGATCTGCGACACCGTCGAACAACGCGGAAATCACCTTGCGGCGGGCGGTGAGATCACGCGCGCCGCCCACTCGTTCGCGGTGTCGCGCGCCTACGCCACCGACGCCGGCATGGACTGGCCGCGCCTTCCGTTCACCCACGACGCGATCCGAGGCTGCCGAGATAAGGACAACGCCGGTTTCGAAGCGGGGTGGCGAACCGGCTCGGCGGCGGCTCGCGAGGCGATGCGCACTGGCGATCACGAGCGGTTCGTCGGCATGTGAGCACTTTGTGAGGACTCCGCGGTGTCCTGGTCTCAGCGCCAACCACCACAACCACGGAGATTCCCATGACATCGAGACTGGCATTTGCCAACGAAGAGTTCGACGGACAGTTCAGCCGCACCTTGCAGGCCTCCGCCGTCGGCGCCGCCGACCTCGGCGAGGCCTACTCGACCGCGCACGCGATCGGCGGCAAGTACCGGCCGGAGCGCTGGTACTCGCAATGGATCGCCCGCGCCGAGTCGGTGCGTGACGCCGCGGAGACCGCCCACACCGCGGGCCACCTCGTCACCGCGCACCTTGCCTACCTGCGGGCGTCGGAGTACTACCGACAGGCGTTCTTCTACCTGCGGTCCGACCTCGACGACCAACGACTACAGGATGCGTTCGCGGCGCACCGGACCACGTTCGGCCGGGCGATGGAATTGCTGCCGCACACCGCGAACCCGATTGTCGCCGAGAACGTGTCGATCGCCTACACGGGCATCGACGGTCGACGCACCGACATCCATGCCTGGCTGTTCCGGCTGTCGGCCGACGTCGAACGACCGCGCCCGACGATCGTCATGCCTGCCGGCTACGATTCGACCGCCGAGTCGGGTTGGGGGTTCGCGCAGGGCGCGCTGGCTCGCGGATACAACGTGCTCAGCGTCGAGGGGCCGGGCCAGGGTGCCAGTCTCATCCTTGACCGTGTCTATTTCCGCCCCGACTACGAATCGGTGCTCGGCCAGATCCTCGACCGGGTGGTGACGCTTCCCGGCGTCGACACCGATCGGCTGGTCGCCGTCGGCCGCTCGTTTGCCGGCTACCTCGTCCCGCGCGGTGTCGCAGGAGAGTCGCGGTGGGCCGCGATGGTGTGCGATCCGGCGCAGCCGGATATGGGCGCAAAGATCCCCGGCGGCTGGAAGGAACGCGTCGCCGCACCGCTGATGACCCTGATCAGCAAGGTCAGCCGCGAACGTCGCGAGTTCTTCACCTCACGCATGGCCTGCCACGGTCTCGATACCATCGCCGACTACCTCGACGAACTCAAGCGCTTCACGATGATCGACCGGGCCGCCGAGATCAGCTGTCCCACCTTGATCGTCGAATCGCCGAACGATCCGGTCGGTGGGCAGGGCCGGGATCTGTTCGACGCACTCACCGTCGACACCAAGGAACTCTTTGCGCCCGACCCCGAGTCGGGGGTCGACGGTCACTGTGGCGGTCTGGGACAACGGGTCTGGGACGCGGTCGTCTACGACTGGCTCGACGGGGTTCTGGCGCATGCTGCCAACCGCACGGGTTCTGTGGTCGGCGGTGTGCGATGAGCGCCCTGTCACCACGCCGCACCCGACTCGCCGGGAACCGGTGGCTGACGCTGCTGGCGATGACCGGTGCGTTGTCGATGATCATGCTCGATCAGACGGTCGTCACCGTGGCGTTGCCCTCGATGACCCGGGATCTCGGATTGTCGTCGTCGGGGCAGCAGTGGGTGGTCAACGCCTACGTGCTGGCCATGGCGGCGTGCGTCGCCCTCGGCGGCAAACTCGGCAGCCGCTACGGTGCGGTCACGTGCTTCCGGCTCGGTGTGACCGTCTTCTTTGTCGCCTCGATCTTCTGCGGTCTCGCACCAGGCGGCGGTGGGGAAGCGTGGATTCTCGTCGCACGCGCCGTTCAGGGTCTTGGTGCCGCACTGATGATGCCGGTGTCGGCGAAGATCGTCATGGACGCTTTTCCCGTGTCGGAGCGGGGTCGGGCCATGGCGGTGTATGCCGGTGTGTCGCAGATCTTTCTGGCGATCGGACCGCTGCTCGGCGGGGCGCTCACCGAGTGGATCAGCTGGCGGGCCGTGTTCTGGCTGAACGTGCCGGTCGGGGTCGCCGCCCTGATCCTCGTCGCCGTCGCCCGCCCCGACGACACGCGCAACGGCGATGAGAAAGTCAGCATGGGCGCGGGCGTGCTGCTGGTCACCGGCCTGTCGCTGACAGTGCTGGGTCTGCAGCAGGGCAGCACGTGGCACTGGACCTCGGTGGCGACCATCGGCTCACTGGTGGCCGGCCTCGTTCTTACCACCACGTTCGTGGTGACTCAATGGCGCAGCGCTGCACCGCTTGTCGCGGTCCGCATGTTCGCGCGTCGTGCGTTCAGTGCGAACCTCGTGACGCTCGGGCTCGTCCAGTTCTCGCTGCTGTCGGCGATCCTGTTCTCGACTCTCTACCTGCAGGACCTCCTGCACATGAGCCCGATGAAGGCCGGCCTGGCGTCGTTGCCGCTGATCCTGCCGATCACCGTCGCCGCCCAGATCGGCGGGCGGTGGTACGACCGTGCCGGCAACCGGCCGCCGGTGATCACCGGTCTGGCGATCGCGACCGTCGGAATGCTCTGCTGGACACTGGCCCTCCCGCATCTCGACTACGCGGCCCAGGTGCCGGGCATGATCATCACGGGATTCGGTCTCGGACTGGTGTTTTCGCCCAGCAATACCGATGCGCTGTCCCGCGTCAGCGCCGACGAACGGAGCCAGGCGTCGGGCATCGTGCAGACGATCCGCCAACTGGGTGGGACGTTGGGCGTCGCGATCATCGGGTCGATCGTGCTCGGTGTCGAACATCAGGCAACCCGCACACCGATCCCGCAGCACGCGGCCGATGCCATCACCGTCGGATTCTGGCTCGCCACCGCGGTGTTCGCGCTCGCGCTGGTGTGCGCAATTGCCTTCTTGTCCAAGGAGCGGATCACCGCGGGGGAGGCGCCGGTTCCGGAACCGGCCGTCTGACCGGATATGTGATCTGGACCGCTCGATGTCACATTCGATGGAGTAGCGGTGTCTTGAGGTTGTCACGCTCAGCCGAGAAGAGGAGCAACCATGAGCACACCGCAGTCATCCACCGTTGTCGTCGTCGGTGGTGGTTACGCAGGCACGATGGCCGCCAATCGGATCGCCGGCCACGACGGTGCCCAGGTCATCCTGATCAACCCGCGCCCACAGTTCGTGCATCGCATCCGGTTGCACCAGTGGGCCACCGGTACCGGCGACGCCGCAGTGGACTACGGCACGGTACTCGGTGAGCGGGTGCGGCTCGTCGTCGACGCGGTGACGCGTATCGACGTCGCAGCCGGGCGGGTGGAGTTGGAGTCGGGCGATGCGTTGCCGTACGACCACCTTGTCTATGCAGTGGGCTCCACGGGCGTCGCGCCGTCGACCATTCCCGGAGCTGCCGAACACGGCTATCTCATCGGTGAATGGGAAGCGGCACAGGCACTTCGGAGTCGGCTCGAGGGAACGTTGCCGGATGCGCCGACGACCGTCGTGGGTGGCGGACTGACCGGGATCGAGATGTCCGCCGAGTTGGGCGAGGCTGGTCGTCAGGTCAGGCTGGTCTGCCGCGGCGAGGTGGCGACGTCCTTCGGGCCGCGCGCGCGACGCCGCGCCCGGGCGAAGCTGCGCAAGCTCGGTGTCGAGCTGATCGAAGAACACCGCGTCGCGTCGGTGGCTGCCGATACGATCACCATCGTGGGTGACGACGGCGTAGCGCAGATCCTGCCGAGCACAACGACGATCCTCGCTGCCGGGTTCGGGGTCCCCGGCATCGCGGCAGCCAGCGGTCTCACCACCGACGCGCTCGGCCGACTGATCACCGATGAGACGCTGACCAGCGTCGACGATCCGCGGATCGTCGGTGCCGGCGACGCGGTGGCACCGTCGGGGCAGCCATTTCGGATGAGTTGCCAGGCGGCCAACCAGCTCGGACCGCACGCCGCCGACACGGTGCTCGCGCGGCTGCGCGGCAAGCAGCCGGCACCGGTGTCGGTCGCGTTCGTCGGGCAGTGCATGTCACTCGGCCGCCACGGTGCGGTCGTACAACTCACCCGCCGTGACGACACCCCACGTCGGACCGTGATCTCCGGGCGGACCGGTGCGGCTGTCAAGGAGATGGTGTGCCGCAGTGTCGCCTGGGGTCTTCGGATGGAGGCACGCCGACCGGGATTCATGCCGTCGGTCGGTGGGCAGGAACGCGTGGTCGGGGAGCCGCTCACCTCCGAGGTGAGGGCATGACATCCGACGAGGAGCACGCTCGTCTCTTCGTCGAGCTGCGTCCCCTTCTGTTCACGATTGCCTACGAGATCCTCGGAACCGCAACGGAATCCGACGACGTCCTGCAGGAGAGCTATCTGCGCTGGGCCGACGCGGATCTGTCCGGCATCCAGGACACAAAGGCCTATCTGGCAAAGGTGGTCACTCGGCAGGCGCTCAACGCGGTACGCAGCCGGTCGCGCCGCCGGGAGGACTACGTGGGGCCGTGGCTGCCCGAGCCGATCCTGCTCGACGAGCACGATCCGTCTCGTGATGTGGTTCTCGCAGAATCGGTCTCGACCGCGATGCTCGTGGTGCTCGAGTCGCTGTCGGCGGACGAGCGTGCCGTGTTCGTCCTTCGTGAGGTCTTCGGGTTCTCCCACG
Source organism: Gordonia sp. NPDC003585 (assembly GCF_040610755.1). Taxonomy (NCBI): domain Bacteria; kingdom Bacillati; phylum Actinomycetota; class Actinomycetes; order Mycobacteriales; family Gordoniaceae; genus Gordonia; species Gordonia sp. NPDC003585. The sequence continues at coordinate 19,315 of NZ_JBEXMX010000011.1, forward strand.
ACGAGATCGCGTCGATGCTCGACAGATCGTCGGATGCGGTGCGGCAGATGGCACATCGGGCGCGCAAGCATGTCGAGGCGCGTCGTCCCCGGTATCAGCCCGCCGATGCTGCCGTCGTCGGCGATGTGACCGCGGCCTTCCTGATGGCGGCGTCCACCGGCGAGGTGGGGCCGTTGATGGAGGTGTTGGCACCCGACGTGGTCTGGACCGCCGACAGCGACGGCAAGGCCACCGCCGCTCGTCGCCCGATCCATGGGGCCGACGCCGTCGCACGACTGCTGGTAGGGATGTCACGCGTAGGCGCGCAGCATGACCTTGACACCGATCTCGTGGCAGTGAATGGTCTGCCCGGGCTGGTCGTCCACCTCGACGGTGAGTTGGCCGGAGTGTTCTGGTTCCACGTCGTCGACGGCCGGATCGAAGAGATCTACGCGATGCGCAATCCGGACAAGCTGGCGGGGTTGGCGCACCGTCGTGAGATCGCTCGCTGACTCGAAGAGTACTGCCTTCGGCCTCCTGAACTGCGGCAACACCATCCACGTGCCCAGGAATCGAGTTGGGTTGGAGAACGCGAGTGCTGCAGCACTCGCGTTCTCCGATTCGGCTCGGGTGCACGGCGAACTGAGGTGGGTCAGGCGAACAGGTGAGACAGGGCGAGGTCGATCTGTGCTGCGAACAGTGATTCGGGGTCGGTGAAGGTGTCGGCACCGTACTGTCCGAAGACCTCCAGGCTGACCGCTCCGATCAGCGTTGCCCAGATGGTGGTGGCGGCAAGCATCTGGCCGGGTGGCAGGCGAAGGTCGAATTCTGTCCCGATGGCGTCCATTTCCGCAGTGGATACCGTTGTGGGGCAATCGATGTCAGTCCGTAGGGCACTTGCGTCGTACGCATCGGAGAGTTGGCGGAGAACCGCGCCGACGACACGTGTGCCCGGCCCGACCGTCTGTTCGGCCGGAGCCGCGTATCCGGGAACCGGGCTGCCGTACAACAGCGCCCATCGGGCAGGATCGGCCACTGCCCATCGCCGAACCGCGAGAGCCATTGCCAGGATTCGCTCGCGATTGGTCCCGTCGGCCGCTGCCGCGGCGTCGACCGTGTCGGCCAGGTCGGTGTAGGCCTCGACGACCAGCAGCGTGAGCAGGTCGTCGCGGGACGGCACGTAGCGGTAGACCGCGGACGAGACGACGCCGAGATCGCGCGCGATGGCCCGCAGCGACAACCCTGCCGCGCCGTACGTGGTCAGCTGCTCGCGACCGAGTCGACGGATCTCCGCCTCCATCGCTGCGCGGTTCTCGGCCCGTTTGCTTCTCGTCGTGGTGCCCATGAGGAGATCCTGCCAGAAAAGCGAGAGCACTGCTCTTGATTTGCCGTGACACGTGGTGCACACTTGGAAAAGAGAGCGGTGCTCTCCAATTTCTCGACATAGTACTTCGACCTCACAAGGGGGCAGACATGAACGACACGCACTACATCCCGCCCGCCGGCTCCGACCGCACCTTCAGCCGCGCGGTGCGCTGGCTCGCCGACCGTGGCGTGAATCTGGCCGGCGCGGAAACCCTTACCGTCGTCGGACGCGTCAGCGGGCAACCGCAGCGTGTGCCGGTGAATCCGCTGACGTTCGACGGAGGGGAGTACCTCGTCGCGGTTCGCGGTGAGGCGCAGTGGGTCCGCAATGCGCGCGCGGCGGCAACCGCGGAGCTGCGTCGCGGCCGCAAGCGCCGCACGGTGGCCCTGCACGAGATCGAGGCCGCCCAGCGGGTGCCGGTGTTGCGTGCGTACCTGAAGAAGTGGGGCTGGGAGGTCAAGCGGTTCCTCCCGGAAGGTCTCACCGTCGACGCCACCGACGAGGAGCTCGCTGCCCATGCCCACCAGCTGCCGGTCTTCGCGATTGCGGGCTGAGAGGCCCGTCATACGATGCTGGGGTGCCACCCGACGAATCGCCGACCGCCCCCGACGAGCGGAGCGCGCGCTGGGTGATGCACCTGGACATGGATGCGTTCTTCGCCTCGGTGGAACAACTCACCCGGCCGACACTGCGCGGACGTCCGGTCCTGGTCGGCGGAACCGGTGGGCGCGGTGTGGTCGCCGGTGCCAGCTACGAGGCCCGCGCCTACGGGGCGTCGTCCGCGATGCCGATGCATCAGGCCCGACGCCTGGTCGGTCCGACTGCGGTGGTGGTTCCGCCGCGTGGGGCCGTGTATCGGGTGGTCAGTGCGCGCATCTTCGCTCTGGTGCGCCAGGCGGTTCCGGTGATCGAGATGCTGTCCTTCGACGAGGCATTCGCCGAACCGGAAGAGCTCATCGGCGCGACCGCACAGACGGCAACCGCCTTCGCCCAACACATCCGGGCGAGAATCCGGGCCGAGGTCGGGCTGGCGGCGTCGGTCGGGCTGGGCAGCGGCAAACAGATCGCGAAGATCGCCTCGACGCTGGCCAAACCCGATGGGGTGATGGTCATTCCGCCGTCGAAGGAGATGGACTTTCTCCACGAGCTGCCGGTACGCAAGCTCTGGGGGATCGGACCGGTCTCCGGCGACAAGTTGTCGAGGTTGGGCATTGCCACCATCGGCGACCTTGCCGCGATGTCGCCGATCGAGGTGTCCTCGGTGCTGGGTGCGACGGTGGGTCCGGCGCTGCATCGGCTCGCACAGGGCATCGACGACCGCCCGGTCGCGGAACGGTCCTCGGCCAAGCAGATCAGCGCCGAATCCACCTTCGCCACCGACATCGTCGAACTCGCCGATCTCCGGCATGCGATCGATCGTGCCGCGACCGATGCCCACCGACGATTGCTCTCAGACGGACGCGGTGCGCGCACGATCGTGGTGAAACTCAAGCGGTCGGACATGTCCGTGCTGACGCGTTCGACCACTCTTTCCGCCGCCACCACCGACCTCGACGAACTCGGCCGTGCCGCACAGCGTTTGGCGCTCGATCCGCGCTCGGTGGGTCCGATCCGGCTCGTCGGCGTCGGCTATTCCGGACTCAGCGACGTTCAGCAGTACGCACTGTTCGTCGACCCGGCCGACGGTGATCAGATCCACGCCGAGGACACACTGTCGGACGCTGCCCCGAACGGTGCTGCCCCGGAAGGTGCGGACCCGCCGGCTGAGCCGTCGGCCGAGAACACCTCACGCGCAGCTCATCTCGTTCCAGGCAGAGACGTGTTCCACGTCGACTACGGGCACGGTTGGGTGCAGGGCAGTGGCCACGGCGTGGTCACGGTGCGCTTCGAGACACGCACCACCGGTCCGGGCCGTACCCGTACCTTCACGCTCGATGACGAATCGCTCGCGCTCGGGGACCCGCTGGCCAGTCTCGACTGGCCGGATGTGGCGGAGTCTGAATAGCGCTCGGCGGCAACCTGATTGGGCCAGGTCGTCCATGGTTCGGTGACCGGGCCGCCTTTCCTCCGCTCCCCACTTCCGCTCCCCGGGGTGCTCGGGGCGCTGGCCGATGCCCCCATCCGCTCCCTGAGGTGCTCTCGGCTAGCGCCTCGAGCACCTCAGGCAGCGAAGGTTAGCTCCGCTTCCACGGATCCAGGCTCAGGCAACGGGTTGCCTTCGCAGGCATCGGGGTTGATTCGGTGACCGCATCAGTTGCGGAAGAACTCGGCGATCCCGGCCGGGGAAACCTGTGCGGTCAGCAACGCGACAAGCGCCATTCGTGCCTGAGGTGCGCGCAGCCACGGCGACACGATCGCGCCGGAGCGTTCGAGATCCACCGCACCGCCGCCACCGCCATAGGTCGCGTGAACCTCGCCGTACGGGACTCGTGAGGTCACCACCACGGTGACGCCACGCTGCACGGCCAGCGCGACCTCGGCGGTGATGTCGGGATGCGAGTTCGCCGATCCGGTCCCGCCGAGCACGATGCCGGCGGCGTTCTGCGCCACCGCGGCCGCGATCAAACCTGGGGAGACCCCGGGATAGAGCGTGAACGCGTCGACCCGCGCGAACCGACCCGACGGGACAGGTCCCGCCAACGTTGGGCGCGGCAGGTCGGCGCGGACGGTGTCGAAGGCGACGGGGTCGGTGGTCGACACCTTGAAGGCTCCGCGCGCGGCGACCACATGGCCGCCCAGAGCGATGAGCACACCGCGACTCCGATTGGCGGGGTCCGAGGCGAGCGCGAGCGCTGCGGCGACATTGGCCGGTCCGTCCGCGTCGGGGTGGTCGGCCGGACGCTGTGCGCCGGTGAAGACCACGGGCCGCTCGTCGGTGGCGTACAGATCCGCGAGGAAGGCAGTCTCCTCCATGGTGTCTGTGCCGTGGGTCACCACGACGCCGCGCACCGTGGGGTCGCCGAGCGCATCGACGATGGCCGCGACGATCGCGTACTGATCGGCCACACGCAGTGCCGAGGAATCCACCGACATGAGGTCGACGGTGCGCACCGGCGTCGACAGGTCGGTGGCCACCAGCATGTCGTCGGCGTCGAGGGTGGGGACCGCGCCGTCTGCGGTGGCCTGCGACGCGATCGTTCCACCCGTGCTGATCAGCACAATCGTCCCGATTGCGGGATTCGCGGTCTCGTCGGGCAAGGTCGGATTTTCCTTCGACATGGAGATCATCATCCACCTGCGGTCAAGGGTTGCGGTGAGGTCCGCGCGGCCGCGTTTGTTGGGCACCTCGCGAACTTTTGGCATAGTGGTGTGGGCTCTCGCCGAGGTGGACGGACCCACCCGCAGACCACGACAGTGAGGGAGATCGTTGAAGTTTTCGAAACTCGTAAGCGCGACCATGATCGCGGGTGCACTGCTGGGCGTTGCCGCCTGCGGCAGCGACGACAGTGATGCGCCGCCGACTGTGGCGACATCGTCGGCCGCCAGCACCGGTGCCGCTGATCAGCGCACGGATGGCAGCAAGCCGCCATCGGCCGCGACCATCGAGGCCATGATCAACGAGGCCCTCGACCCCAACGTCCCCAACTCGCAGAAGGTTCTGCTCGTCGAGGGCGCCGAGAAGGACCCGGACATCTTCGACAAGCTCGTGGAGGCCAAGAACGAGAATCCGGGCATCACCTACAAGGTGACCAACCCGCCGATCCGTCAGGGGCCGAACAAGGCGCGCGTGTCGGTCGAGGTGACCACCGAGGGCAACCCGCCCACCCCGATCGAGGCGACCATCGTCTACGAGGACGGCCGCTGGAAGCTCTCGAACGCGACGGTGTGCACCCTGCTGTCGGCGTATCAGGTCAAGAGCGCGATGTGCCCCGGTAAGAGCACCTCGTCACGCAGTAGCGCGGCTCGGCCCTCGAACTGACCGCAGATACTCGGCCCGGCGTTCTGGTGAACGCCGGGCCGGTGTCATGTCTGCGATGTCATGTGTGCGCTGTCATGTTTGCGGAGTGTGGGCTCCCAGGTCGGCGGCGGGGCCGGTGAAGAAGTGCTCGCCGTCGAAGGCCGCGGGCAGGCCGGCGGCGAGGTACGTTCCGATCCCCGGTTGGTCGAGCCCGGCGAACATCGGGTTGTCGGCAAGAACGCCGGACGACACGACCTCGTCGAAGGAGCGGTAGCGTTCCGACAGCACCGATGATTCGTCGAGCGCAGCGGTGACGATGTCGGTGGAGCGATCGGCAAACCACTTGCGGAACAACGCGTTGAGTACGTGGCGATGGGTGTACCGGTCGGATTCGCGGGTGAAGTCGGCGCCGAGCGAACCCGCGAGCGCGTCGATCACCGATTTTGTCTCGGTGATGCGCACCAGATCCCGAAAGTGTCTTGGGGTCAGTGCGACGAGCATGAATCGATCGCCGTCGGCGGTGACCACATCGGTGCCGTAGGTGCCGTATACGTCATTTCCGGTGGCCGGCCGCGACGACGAATTGACCTGCGGTTCGGTGAGATAACCCAACGCACTCGCGATCGACAGCGCGGTGTCCTCGAGCGGCAGTCGTATACGGCTGCCTGCGCCCGTCTGCTCGCGTCGTCGGATCGCCGCCGTGATGGCCAGTGCCGCATACAGTCCGCACACCACATCCCAGGCGGGCAGGACGTGATTGACCGGTCCGTTGTGATCGAGGGGACCGGTGATCATCGGAAAGCCGAGTCCCGCGTTGACGGTGTAGTCGACAGCCGGTGAGCCGTCGGAACCGCCGAGCAGTTCGAGAGTGATGACATCGGCGCGCACGGCGGCCAGGGTGTCGTGGCTCATCCACTCGCGTCCGCCGGAGTTGGTGACGAGAATGCCGCCGCCAGGACCGGATTCGGTGACCAAACGCTGCACCAACGCCTGACCTTCGGTGGCGCGCAGGTCGGCGGTGACCGACTTCTTGCCCTTGTTGAGGCCGGTCCAGTAGATCGATGTCTCACCGTCGTCGGTGAGCGGCCACCGATTGATGTCGGCCGCGCCGCCGATCGGATCGACGCGAATCACCTCGGCACCGAGCTGCGCGAGCGTGAGCCCACACAACGGCGAGGCCACGAAACTCGAGATCTCGACGACGCGTATCCCGTCGAGCGGTCTCGGTGAACCCATGTCCCAAGCCTTTCGTTCAGACCGCTTCGACGACGGCTGCCAGTCCCTGGCCGCCGCCGATACACATGGTGACCAATCCGGTTCCACCACCGCGACGGTGCAGTTCGTGCAGAAGGGTGGTGGTCATCCGGACTCCGGTGGCCCCGATCGGGTGTCCGAGGGAGATACCGGAGCCGTTGACGTTCAACCGATCCTGATCATTCCACTTCCATCCCTCGAGGACGCTCAGCACCTGCACGGCGAACGCCTCGTTCAGTTCGACGAGATCGATCGAGTCGAGAAGTTCGGCAGCGGAGTCGAATCCGGATCGCGCGGCCAGCTTCTCGGTGGCCGGAACCGGGCCGATCCCCATCCGGGAGGGGTCGCACCCGGCCGCCGCCCAGCCGTTGAGATACCCGATCGGCACGAGGCCCAGTTCGTCGAGGGCGTCCTCGGCGACGATGAGGCACGCTGCCGCGGCGTCGTTCTGCTGGCTGGCGTTACCCGCGGTGACGGTGCCGTCGGGCATCAGGGTGCGGAGCTTGGCCAGCGATTCTGCGGTGGAGTCCGGCCGGACGCCTTCGTCGCGGGCGAAGACGACTGGGTCCTTCTTGCGTTGAGGAACACTGATCTCGACGATCTCGTCGTCGAACCGCCCGGCGTCCCAGGCTGCGGCGGCGCGCTGGTGGCTGCGCGCGGCGTAGGCATCGGCCGCATCACGGGTGATGCCGTAATCGCGAGCGAGGTTCTCGGCGGTCTCGATCATTCCGGAGATCTCGCCGAACCGCCAGACCGGTTGGGAGCGTTCCCGTCCGCGGTCGAGGCGGTCGTACATGGTGACGTTCCCCGAGCGCGCACCCCACCGGTTGGTGGTGGAGTAGTACTCGATTCGGCTCATCGACTCGACGCCGCCGGCCAGGACGGCGTCGGCAGCGCCGGTCTGCACCATCATCGCCGCGGTGGCCAGCGACTGGAGTCCGCCACCGCAGCGGCGGTCGAGTTGCATGCCGCCGACCGAGATCGGGAGATCGGCGTGCAATGCGATCCATCGTCCGACGCACGGAACCTCGGAGTTGGCGTAAGACTGGGCGAAGACGACGTCGTCGATGCGCTCGGGGTCGATGCCGGAGCGGGCGACGACGGCCCTGACGACCGCGGCGCCGAGATCCTCGACGGGCACGTCGCGCAGTGCGCCGCCGAAGGTGCCGACGGCAGTGCGTGCCGGTGCGACGATCGCGGCCCGGCGCAGGGAAGTGGGGGTCATGATGGTGTTCCTTTGGTGCTCAATCGTTGTGCGGTTCACATGAACCGGCCGCCGGTGACCTCCATGACGGTGCCGGTCATGTAGGAGGACAGGTGGGTGGCCAGGAACAGTGCGACGGATGCGACCTCGGTGACCTCGCCGGCCCGGGCCATCGGGATCTCGGCCATCTTCTGATCCCACGCCTTCTGAGGCATGGCCTCGGTCATCGCCGAGCGGATGAGGCCGGGCTGGATCGCATTGACCCGAACACCATGGTGCGCCAGCTCTTTTGCGGCCGCCTTGGTCATGCCGACGATCCCGGCCTTGGCTGCCGAGTAGTTGGTCTGACCGACCATCCCGACCTTCCCGGACAGCGACGAGAGATTGACGATGGCGCCGCTCTTACGCTCGCGCATGATGGCCGCGGCCTTGCGGGTGCCGTTCCAGGTGCCCTTGAGGTGCACATTGATGACCTGGTCGAACTGCTCCTCGGTCATGTTGCGCATCGTCGCGTCGCGGGTGATGCCGGCATTGTTGACCATCACGTCGACGGGTCCGAAATGTTTTGCCGCCGCGGCCAGTAGAGCGTCGACATCGTCGCCGACGGTGACGTCGCAGCGCACTCCGACAGCGACGCCGCCTCCACCGAGTTCGACGGCGGCTTTCTCGGCGGCCTCGGCGTTGATGTCGCCGATGATCACGCGCGCGCCTTCGTCTACAAAGAGTTGGGCGATCGCGCAGCCGATTCCCTGTGCGGCGCCGGTGATGACGGCGGTCTGGTCTTTCAGGAGAGGTCCGGGCATGGTGATTCCTGTCTGGTTGGATGCGGCTCTACTTGGATGCGGCTCTATTTGGATGCAGCGCGAATGAGGTTGCCGCCGATGATGAGTCGCTGGATTTCGCTGGTGCCCTCGTAAAGGCGCAGCAGCCGGACGTCGCGATAGATCCGTTCGACGGGGACCTCACGCATGTAGCCCGTACCGCCATGGACCTGGACGGCGAGATCGGCGACCTTGCCGGCCATCTCGGTGCAGAAGAGTTTGGCCGCCGACGGCGCCGTGCGTCGATCCTCACCGGACACGTACTTCGCGGCGGCGTCGCGCACCAACGCTCGCCCGGCCATGACCCCGGTCTGCTGGTCGGCCAGCATCGCCTGAACCAATTGGAAAGAGCCGATGGGCTTTCCGCCCTGAGTCGCGCTCGCGGCATACTCGACCGATTCGTCGAGTGCGCGTTGCGCGGCACCCACGGCGAGCGCGGCGATGTGCACACGGCCCCGAGCCAGGGAGGTCATCGCGGCCTTGTAGCCGGTGTCCTCGTCGCCGCCGACGAGGGCCGAGGCGGGGACTCGCACGCCGTCGAAGGAGACGTCCGCGGTCCAGGCGCCCTCCTGGCCCATCTTCTTGTCCTTGACGCCGACCTCGACCCCGGGAGTGTCGGCCGGAACCAGGAAGACGGCGATACCCGTGCCTGATTCGTCGGCCGGGCGGGTGCGCGCGAACACGACGAAGAGGTCGGCGATGGGGGCATTGGTGATGAACCGCTTCTGGCCGTCGATCACCCAGTCGTCCCCGTCGCGGGTCGCCTTGGTCCGCAGGCCTGCCGGATTGGAGCCTGCGCCGGGTTCGGTGAGCGCAAACGACGCCACGACGTCGCCGGAGGCGATGCGTTCCAGCCATTCGGTGCGCTGTTCGTCGGTGCCGAAGTTCACCAGCACCTGCCCGGCGATGCCGTTGTTGGTGCCGAACATCGACCGCAGGGAGAGCGTCGTGTAGCCGAACTCCATGGCCAGCTCGACGTCCTGCGTGAGGTCGAGGCCCAGACCGCCCCATTCCTGGGGGATCGCGTAGCCGAAGAGGCCCATTTCGGCAGCCTGAGCACGCAGGTCGTCGGGGATGGCGTTGGTTTCCATGATCTCGGTCTCACGCGGGACGACCTTGGTCCGGATGAAGTCGTGGACGACGGTGCGAATCTGGTCGAAGTCGTCCGCGCTGACGACGGGGGTGTGGGGGAGTGCTGAAGCGGGCATGGCTCGAAATTATCAAAAAATGAGCCCTCTGGCTAGAAGTGCCAGCAAAAGTCCACCATATGGACGCAATAGGGCCAGAAGATGATAAATTAGCGCAATGGTTTCAGGATCGGAGACAGTCTCATGAGCAATGCGGGCCGTCTTGTCGGCGATGCGAGTTCCGCGGTGCTCAAGCAGACCGCAGCGCAGGAGATCCGTCGGCAGATCTTCTCCGGACAGATGAAGCCGGGGGCCAAGGTCGACCAGGACGCCCTGGCCGAGCGACTGGGCATGAGCAAGCTGCCGGTGCGGGAGGCGCTGATCGCTCTCGCCGGCGAGGGCATCATCGAGACCATCCCGCGTCGAGGGGCATTCGTTGCCGACCTCACGCGCGCGGACATTCGGGACCACTACTGGATGCTGGGCGTCATCTCCGGACTGGCTGCCGAGCGGGCATCGGTCAACCTCACCGATGAGGAACTGGCTGAACTCACGGCCTTGGCCGATCGGATGGAATCGACCGATGATCTCCTCGCCATGGAGCGACTCAACTTTCAGTTCCATCGGCTCATCAACCTGGGCGCACGATCGCGTCGCCTGGTCGCCGAACTCAAGCTGCTCAGTGGCGCGATTCCGTTGGGCTTCTTCGACTCTCATCCGGAGTCGGTCGCGTCGTCGTTGCGTGATCATCGCGAGATCGTCGATGCGCTCGCGTCCCGCTCGCCCGGTATGGTGCGCACCTTGACCGAGGGGCACTTCCTTCGCGGTGGGCATCGAGCGGTGGCGCAGCTGGAGGAGCGAGGTTTCTGGGCGTAGGTGTCACCCCATGGCGGCCCGGTAGCGCTCGTACACCTCGGGTGTCGGTGTGGCTGTCAGTGTCGTGGTCTCGACCTTCCACTCCGGGAGGTCACCGGTCAACGCCCACGTGGCCTGACGAGCCGCGCCGAGCGCCACGTACTCGCCGTCGGCGGGAAGAGTGATCTCACCGCCGAAGAGGGCAGGTGCGATCGCGCGCACCGCAGTTGATTTCGCGCCGCCACCGACCATGGTGCATCGCTCGACCGACACACCCTGCGCCTCGATCTGCTCCCGGCAATACACCAGCGAGCAGAGCAAGCCCTCGACCGCCGCGCGTGCGACGTGGGCCGGGCTGAAGTTGGCGGCGGTGATCCCGGAGAGTGTGCCGGTGGCGTCGGGGAGGTTGGGGCTGCGTTCGCCGGCCAGGTAGGGCAGCAGGGTCAGCCCATCGGAGCCCGGAGGCGCCGACAGGGCCAGTTGTGCAAAGGTGTCGAGGTCGACGCCGAGTGCGCGGGCGGTGGCGGCCAGCACCGGCGCCCCGTTGAGAGTGCAGACCAGAGGTAGATGTCGTCTGGTCGCGTCGGCGAAACCCGCAACGATGCCGGACGGATCAGCGGGCGCGACGTCGGTGACGGCGCTGACCACCCCGGAGGTGCCCAGCGAGATGATCACGTCGCCGGGCCCGGCATGCAGACCCAGCGCGGCAGCCGCGTTGTCGCCGGCGCCTGCTCCGACGACGAGACCCGTGGGTGTTTTACCGGCCGCCTCCCCGGCATCGACGACGCGGGGAACCAGAGGTTCACGATCGCGAAAGGCCATGCGCAGCAGATCTGTTCGGTACTGTCCGGTCGCGGCGCTGTAATAGCCGGTTCCGGAGGCGTCGCTGCGATCGGTGGTCAACGTCGCGATGTCGCCGCTGCCGGACAGACGCCAGGTCAGCCAGTCGTGCGGCAGGCACACGGCGGCGGTCGCGTCGGCGTGCTCGGGTTCGTGGTCGGCGAGCCAGCGAAGCTTGGTTGCGGTGATCGAGGCGACGGGGACGACGCCGACCGCCTTCGCCCATGCCGATGGCCCGCCAAATTCGGAGACGAGATCGTCGGCGGCGGTCGCAGATCGGGTGTCGTTCCACAGCAACGCGTCTCGGACCACACGGCCTGCGTCGTCGAGGCACACCATGCCGTGCTGCTGTCCGGCGACCGAGAGTGCCGAGACGTCGTCGAGACCACCGGCCGCGGTGATGGCCGAACACAGGGCAACCCACCATCGGTCGGGATGGATCTCCGTACCGTCGGGATGAGGTGCGCTGCCGGTCCGGATCACGGCGCCGGTGTCGGCGTCGCAGATCACCACCTTGCAGGACTGGGTCGACGAATCGATTCCGGCGACGAGCGTCATGACAGCAACTCGGCCAAGGTGGCGCGAGCACCCTTGGTACGCAACGACTCCAGCGCCCACAGGTAAGGCGTGGTGAACGCATCGTGGTCCGCCAGGTCGCCGAACAGCGACTGCTCGCGAACAAAGGCCAGCGGCTCGGTGATCGACTGCCGGGCCAGCGGCACCAGGCGATCGGCCAGTGGGTCGTCCACCGTGATGGCGTTACCGCTCTCGTCGACGCCCTCGGCGTACCGGGTCCAGCTGGCGACGACGGCGGCAGCGAGATCGACGGAGCCGCCGTCGGCGAGCCGGTCCCGGATTACCGGGACCAGCCACTTGGGAATCCGATTCGACGAATCCTGACACAGCCTGGCGATGGTGTCGGCGATGGCCGGATTGGCGAAGCGTTCCAGCAGCGTGTCGATGTAGTCGTCCACATCGACACCGGCCAGTGGCTGCAGGGTCGGCTTGCCCTCCTCGGTCATATAGCGGCGCAACAGGGTTCGCAGGTCGTCGTCGACCGCGGCGTCGTGCACGTAGCGGTAGCCCAGCAGATGGGCGAAGTAGCAGAGTGCCTGATGCCCCGCGTTGAGCAGCCGGAGCTTCATCAGCTCGTACGGCGTGACGTCCTCGACCACCTGCACGCCTACCTGCTCCAGAGCCGGTCGCCCGCAGGAGAAGTCGTCCTCGAGGACCCATTGGGTGAACGGTTCGGCCACCACCGGCCAGTTGTCGACGATGCCGGTCCGCGCCGTCACCTCGTCGGCCAGGTCCGCCGGCGTGGCGGGGGTGATCCGGTCGACCATGGAGTTCGGAAACCTTGTGTGATCGTCGATCCATGCCGCCAGTTCGGCGTCGCGCAATCGGGCGTAGGCGAGGAAGGTGGCCCGGGCCATGTGGCCGTTGCCGGCAATGTTGTCGCAGCTCATCACCGTGAACGACTCGATGCCACGGTCCCGTCGGCGGGAGAGTGCCTCGGTCACCAGGCCGAAAACCGATGTCGGAGGCTTGTTTTCGCTGAGATCAGCGACGATCTCCGGGTTGTCGGCGTCGAACTCGCCGGTCGATGCGGAGAAGTTGTAGCCGCCCTCGGTGACGGTGAGCGACACGATGCGGGTGCCGGGATCGGCCAATCGCTCGATCACGGCCTCCGGATCGTCGGGGGCGTACAGGTAGTCGACGATCGACCCGATCACCGAGGTCTCGACCGCCCCGTCCGGATGTTTGAGCGTCAGTGTGTACAAACCGTCCTGCGGCAGCAGCGCATCGCGCATCCGTTCGTCGGCCGGACGTACGCCGACGCCGCAAATCCCCCAGGCGGGGTCGGATCCCAGAAGACGATCGAGGTACATGGCCTGGTGGGCGCGGTGAAACCCACCGACGCCGAAGTGCACGATGGTCGGCCGAACCTGACTGCGGTCGTAGCCGGGGGTGGGGATGTCGGTGATCGACGGGAGGGTGGCGTTGGACAGCGGGGTGTTCACGAAACGGCCTTTCGAGCGGCTGGCGGGGTGTCGGGGTGATGCGAGAGTTGCGGGTGGACAATGGCTTTGATCATCCCGGGCACGCGGTCTGATTCGAGGGCCGCCGCGGCGTCGGCGAGTCCGTAGTGCCCGGTGACCATCGCGTCGAGGTCGACGGCCTTCGAGGTCACCAGCGCTCGGGCAATCGGCCAGGTGTTGGCGTAGCGGAAGACGCCGGTCAGGACGATCTCGCGATTCTGGATGAGCGACACCGGGAGGTCCATGCTGTCGGCGCCCATGCCGACGAGCACGGCCCGCCCTCCTGGACGTAGGGCCGCCAGGCCGCCGCGCACCGCGGCGGGAACCCCGCTCGCGTCGATGAACGCATCGAATCCGGTGACCGAGTCGGTCGGGGACACCGCCTCGGTGGCACCGAAATCGTACGCACGCGAACGGCGGTCGGGATCGGGCTCGCTGATGGTGATACGGGAGACGCCCGCCGCGCGAGCCACCTGCGCGCACACCAGGCCGATGGGGCCGGCCCCGGCGATGAACACGGAGCCACCGAGCCCGACTGCTGCTTTCGCCACGGAGGCAATCCCCACCGACAACGGCTCGAAGAGTGCGGCGGCCTCGTCGGTCACGTCGTCGGGAACGGCGTGGGCGAAGGCCGACCCGATGGTGACGAAGCCGGCGAGGGCGCCGTCGACGGGGGGAGTGCCGAAGAACCGCATGTGCGGGCAGAGGTTGTAGTCGCCGCGCATCGATTCGGCGCTCATCGGGTCCGGGCGCTGCGGCTCGATGGACACTCGCTCGCCGATGCGCGCTGCGTCGACGCCTTCTCCGACGTCGACGATCACGCCTGCGGCCTCGTGCCCGAGGACCAGCGGGTTGCGGACGACGTGGTCGCCGATGCGGCCCTCGCGTAGGTAATGGGTATCGGATCCGCAGACACCCACGGCGCTGACCTGCACCAACACGTCCCCATGGCCTGGTGTCGGCACGGGTCGCTCTTCGACCTCCAGGCGGAGATCAGGCCACAGGACCGCCGCCTTCATCGTTTGCTGCTCGGCGTCACATTCGGGATCGACTGTTGCGTAGCTCACACGGCGAATGCTAGCGTACTGAGCATATGAACCGCTAGTGAGCAAATGCTCAACCAGTTCAAGTGGATGGAGCTCAGCACGTGGCAGCGCGAGAGCAGATGGCCGAGGAGTCCCCGTCTCGACCGGCGGGACACAAGCCAGGGGCCCGCGGCGGCGCCGACACGGGACAGGACCTTCGCCTGCTCGTCCGAGCGGCCACGATGTACCACCTCGAGGGATTGACGCAGGCCGAGATCGCCGGGCGGCTGGGCGTGTCCCGGCCCACGGCGGGGCGCCTGATCCAACGGGCCCGCGCGCAGGGCTTGGTGCAGGTCTCGGTGACGGCTCCGGCCCACCTGTCCTCCTCGATCCACACCGACCTCGAGCGCCAGGTCGAACGACTCTTCGGTCTGGACGAGGTGCTCGTGATGGACGAACCCGCCGACGGTACTGCGTCGGGCAACGCCGCATTGGGCCGCGCGGGCGCATCCGTGCTCGCACGACGTATCCAGCCCACCGACACCTTCGGATTCACCTGGGGCCCAGAGCAGGTGGCGGTCGCCGACGCGATGGGGGGAGCGGCAAGCTGCCAGCGGGTGGTGCAGATGGATGGCTCGATGACCTCGGTCGACTACCACACCGGCGTCGACCATGCTCTCGCACGCTTCTCCGAGCGGCTGCATGCTCAGCCGCTGCGCTTGGTGGCACCGCTGTACGTCGACCCGGAGACCGTGGCGGCACTGCATCGTGATTCGATTCTGTCCCAAGCACTTTCCGCGGCTCGGGGTGCACAGGTGATGCTGTTCGGCGTGGGATCGGTGTCCACCTCGACCACGCTATTCGAAGGTGCCTACATCGACGCGATCGTGCTGGACGAACTCGTCGAACTCGGTGCAGTCGGCGAGATCGGTGGGCGGTTCTACGACAAGGACGGCAACCCGGTGGATTCGACTCTGGTCGAACGCACCGTGTCGGTGTCGCTCGACGCCATCCGGGCGTGCCCCACGTCCATTCTCGTCTCCGGCGGCGCTCACCGGCAGGAGTCCATTCTCGGTGCGCTTCGTGGCGGTTACGCGACCATTCTGGTCACGGACGAACCGACCGCGGAATGGCTTGTCTCACAACAGGAAGGTCAGCTATGAGATCTCCACGACGGCAGGTGACGCAATTGCCGCGCCGCATTCTCCACAACGGCCGGACCGCCTTGGTCGCGCTGTGTGCGGCCATCGCCCTGGTGGCGACCGGGTGTGCCGGCGCGGGTTCGCTGACCGGAGGCGGCGGGCGTGAGGTCACGGTCGCCATGGTCTCCAACTCTCAGATGCAGGACGCGGTCGCGTTGTCGAGCCAGTTCGAGGAGCAGAATCCGGGCCTCAAGGTCCGCTTCGTCACCCTTTCCGAGAACGAGGCGCGCGCCAAGATCACGGCGTCCGTCGCCACCGGCGGAGGTGAGTTCGATGTCGTCATGATCAGCAACTACGAAACCCCGATGTGGGCCGAGTACGGATGGCTGGTCAATCTGACGCCCTACATGAACGCCGACCCGACCTATGCCGCCGACGACTTCATCCCGACCCTCAAAACCGCACTGTCATATCAGGGTTCGATGTACTCGGCGCCGTTCTACGGCGAGTCGTCGTTCCTGATGTACAACAAGAAGCTGTTCCGCGAGGCCGGTGTGTCGCTGCCCGCCCAACCGACGTGGCCGCAGGTGGCCGAGGCGGCGGCGCGGCTCACCAACGACCGCACGGCGGGAATCTGCCTGCGCGGCAAGCCGGGTTGGGGCGAGGTGCTGGCACCGCTCAACACGGTCATCAACGCCTTCGGCGGCCGCTGGTACGACGAGAACTGGAACGCGCAGCTGACGAGTCCGCAGGTGGAGGCCGCGGTGCAGTTCTATGTGGACACGGTTCGCAAGTACGGGGAGGCCGGTGCGTCGTCGTCGGGCTTCCAGGAATGCGGAAACCTGATGTCGCAGGGCCAGGTTGCGATGTGGTACGACGCGACGTCGGCGGTGTCGGTGCTCGAGAGTCCCGACACCTCCACCATCGCAGGCGATGTCGGCTACCTGTCGGCGCCCAGCATGGCCAAGAACGACAACGGCTGGCTCTACACCTGGTCGCTCGGCATCCCGTCGAGCAGCGAAAACCCGGACGACGCCTGGAAGTTCATCAACTGGATGACCAACCGGAACTACATCGAGCACGTCGCCGACAAACTCGGTGCGAGCCACATCCCGCCGGGCAGCAGGCTCTCGACTTACCAACTCCCGGCGTATCAGAAGATATCGGGTCCGTTCGCCGAGCCGACCCTGCAGGCCATGCAGGCGGCCAACCAACAGAAGCCGACGCTCGACCCGGTCCCGTACACCGGCATCCAGTTCCTGGCCATCCCGGAGTTCCAGGACCTCGGAACACGTGTCAGCCAACAGATCTCGGCTGCCATCGCGGGTCAGATCAGCGTCCATGACGCCCTCGAACAGGCGCAGCAGTATGCCGAGGTCGTGGGCAAGACCTACCAGAGGGAGCGTTAGACATGGCCACCGCAGTATCCACCCGCGACGAGCAGGTCCCGCCCGCCGATCAGGCGCCGCTGACCTCGCGGCGCGACCACATCAGCCGCGCCGAGGGCTGGCGCAGGCGCGGTCCGCTCCTTCCGGCCCTGATCTTCATGATCGTGGTCACCCAGATCCCGTTCGTCTTCACGCTCTACTACTCCACGCAATCATGGAATCTGGTGCGGCCCGGTTCGCGGGCCTTCGTCGGCCTCGACAACTATGCCGCGGTCTTCGCCGACAGCCAGTTCTGGCGGGTCACCGCGAACACGATCGTGCTGATCGTCGGAACCGTCATCGTCTCGGTGTTGCTCGGACTGATGTTCGCGCTGCTGCTGGACCGGAAGTTCCTGGGCCGCGGTGTGGTTCGCACGCTGCTGATCACACCCTTCCTGGTGACCCCGGTGGCATCGGCCCTGCTCTGGAAGACCAGCCTGCTCTCACCCACCAATGGTCTGGTGAACTGGGCATTGAGTCCGTTCGGCATCCACACCGACTGGCTCTCGGAGTTCCCGCTGATGAGCGTGATGGCCGAATTGGTGTGGCAGTGGACGCCATTCATGATGTTGCTGATCCTGGCCGGTCTCCAGTCGATGCCTCGCGACATCCAGGAGGCCGCCCGGGTGGACGGGGCGACCAGCTTCCGGCTCTTCCGTGAGCTGACGCTGCCGCACCTGCGACGCTTCATCGAACTCGGTACCGTCCTCGGCGCGATCTATTTGGTCAACACCTTCGACGCGGTCTACATGATGACCTCCGGCGGACCCGGGGTGTCGAGTTCCAACCTGTCCTTCTACATCTACCAGCGGGCCTTCCTCGGATTCGACATCGGGCAGGCGGCCGCGATGGGTGTGGTCACGGTGATCGGCACGATCGTCGTCGCCACCCTCGCCCTGCGCCTGATCTTCAAGTCATTCACCGGAACAGAGGAGCCGGCCTGATGAGCACCGACATCCGTCCCGACACACCCACCACGACCGCGCACGTGCGGCCGCAGGACATCGAGAAGCAGCGCAACCCGCGCCAGATGGCACTGACCGCGGTGACCTGGATTCTCGCCATCGGGTTCTTCTTCCCGGTGCTGTGGATGGTGCTGACCGCTTTCAAACAGGAGAGCGACGCGGCGACCAATCCGCCGACCTTCATCTTCGCTCCGACCCTGCAACAGTTCCGCGACGTCTTCGACGCGGGAATCGCCACGCCGCTGCTGAATTCGCTGTTCGCGACCATCGTCTCGACGATCCTGGTGTTGCTGCTCGGCGTGCCGGCGGCGTTCGCGCTGTCGTTGCGGCCGGTGCGCAAGACCAAGGACGCGCTGTTCTTCTTCATCTCCACCAAGATGCTGCCGATCGTCGCCGCCATCATCCCGCTGTATGTGATCGTCGGGAAGATGGACATGCTCGACAACATCTGGACCCTCGTGATCCTGTACACGGCAATGAATCTGCCGATCGCGGTGTGGATGATGCGCTCGTTCTTCCTCGAGGTGCCCGGCGAACTGCTCGAGGCCGCGAGCATCGACGGTGCCAGTCTCTGGACCTCGGTGCGCGAGGTGATCCTGCCGCTCATCTCACCGGGAATCGCTGCGACAGCGCTCATCTGCGTGATCTTCTCGTGGAACGAGTTCTTCTTCGCCGTCAACATGACCGCGGTCAACGCGCAGACGATGCCGGTGTTCCTCACCGGATTCATGTCCGGGCAGGGCCTGTACTGGGCCCAACTGTCCGCGGCCTCGGTCCTCGCTGCACTCCCGGTCGTCATCTGCGGCTGGATCGCACAGAACAAACTCGTCCGCGGCCTTTCCTTCGGCGCCATCAAGTAATCGACGCCCGACCTTCCCCTTCACACCCCACACTCACAGGAGCAGTCACCATGGCATCCATCACCTACGACAAAGCGTGCTGCGTCTATCCCGGCGCCGACAAACTGGCCGTCGACTCACTCGATCTCGACATCAACGACGGCGAGTTCGTCGTCCTGGTCGGGCCGTCCGGGTCGGGCAAGTCCACCGCCCTGCGGATGCTCGCGGGCCTCGAGGACATCGACTCCGGTCAGATCCGCATCGGCGGCGACAACATGGTCGGCGTCGCACCCAAGGACCGCGACATCGCGATGGTCTTCCAGAACTACGCGCTCTATCCCAACAAGACGGTCGGCGAGAACATGGGTTTCGCGTTGAAGATGCGCGGCGTGTCGACCGAAGAGCGCACCAAGAAGGTCGCCGACGCGGCAAAGCTCCTCGACCTCACCGACTTTCTCGACCGGAAGCCGGCGAAACTATCCGGCGGTCAGCGTCAGCGAGTCGCCATGGGACGGGCCATCGTTCGCGAGCCGCAGGTGTTCTGCATGGATGAGCCGTTGTCGAACCTCGACGCCAAACTGCGCGTGCAGACTCGCACCCAGATCGCCGCGCTGCAGCGTCGCCTGGGTACCACCACCGTCTACGTCACCCACGATCAGGTCGAGGCGATGACCATGGGGGACCGGGTTGCTGTTCTCAAACATGGCGTGCTGCAGCAATTCTCCACTCCGACCGAGCTCTACGATCGACCAGTCAACGCCTTCGTCGCGGGATTCATCGGATCGCCCGGAATGAATCTGTTCACCGCACCCGTGACCGATGGCCAGATCTCCATCTCCGGTTCGGTGATCCACGTCGACGAAGAATCGAAAGCCGCGCTGCGGAATTCGGGGATTTCCTCGGTGATCGTGGGCATCCGCCCCGAGCACCTGGAACTGTCCGACGAAGGCCGCGGACTCGCCGCCGACGTCGCACTGCTCGAGGAACTCGGCAGCGAGACCTATGTGTATGCATCTGTTGCGGATCAGTCGATCCGCAACCTCGACGGGGAGCCCATGATCCTGGTTGCGCGGTCGCACGAGCGTGCGCCGGCCAAGCGCGGTGATGGCGTGCGTCTGCACCAGTCCGACCGTGCGGTGCACCTGTTCCACCCGGAGAGCGGCGAACGCTTGGTGTGACGTCGGTCGTCAGCCTGCCGGTCCAATCCGCTCCCTGAGCTCGCCCCCGCTCCCTGAGGTGCGAGCTTGCGAGCCTCGAAGGGCTGGTGACCGTAGCTACTTGGTCTCGGAATTGCCCTGTCTCACCAGGCCCTTCGAGGCTCGTCGACTTCGAGACGCTCCCTGCTCGTACCTCGCATGGGGCTCCTCAGCCCGGCGGCTTGCGCTCCTCACACCTCAGGGAGCGGAGAAAACTCGCTCCGCTCGCACCGTCGAGTCAACGCGAACGCCAGGTGAGAGTGAACCCGGTCTGCTGAAGCAGTCGCTGCGACGCGTCGGCGCCGACGAGTTCCCGTGCCCCGCGGTAGGTCGCCGCGCCGTCGACGGGGAGACCGCGCGTCAGGTCGACGGTCTCCGTGCCATTCCCGGTGAAGCTGTAGCGCGCGATCGTCAGCGTTTGATTGCCGCCGGGGATCGCGAACACCGAGTTGATCGGTGATTCGTCGACCGTGTAGGTGACCGTGAGCCGGTTGCCCTCCCACGCGGTCAGTTTCGCCTCGATCGTCTGGGTGACGGTTGCGGCGGCGCTGATCACCCGCTCGGCGCGCCAGGTCGCGCCCACGGCGATCGGCACCGTCGGCAAGGGAACCGACCGGGTGAACGCCCCGATCATCGCCTGCTCGATGGCGAGGCGGGCTTCGGGGCCCGACGAGTCGGTCGGCATCAGACGCAGCGAGATCGGCACCAGGCCGGGGGCGATCGCCATTCCCGCGTGGCCGCCCGCGGCCGGCGCCAGTTGATCGTTGAGAGTCGGATCGGGAGAGGTCACCGTCCCCAGGTCCATCTCGAGGTCGGTGGGATCTGTGCAGTGGAATCGTGCGGTGAGCGGCAGGTCGACGGTCTGGGCCTGCGCCGAACCCGCGGAGGCGACCGACGAGGTGGTGACCACCGTCGCCTGCTGGGCCGAATCCCGATCGGGAGTGGCCGCGGGTACCCGCCGTTCGCCGTTCCCGAAACCGGTCACGGTGACCTTCACCGGCGGGATCGGGATCAGGTTCACCTTGTCTCGATCGGAGGTGTTCTCCGTCGCACAGCCACCATCGGAGGCCGACGAGGTGTCGTCGTCGCCGTCGGAACCGCAACCCGCGAGCAGGACGCCCACCGTCATCAGGGCCGTGAGAGTGGTGAGGACACGCGGTGTGGGGCGGTGGCGGCGGGACACGGCAGCCAGCGTATGCGACCCATCATGGATGATGAGGTGGTGGATGACGTTGCACCAGATCCTTCCGCCGACACTCGCGGCGGCCGTTCGAGGCGAGTGATGCTGACCTTGCTCGCGGTCGCGCTCACCGTGGTGGGTCTGGATCTGCTGACCAAGACGCTCGCCGTGGAACTGCTCGAACCGGGTGTTGCGGTGCAGGTTATCGGCGACAACGTGGAACTCTGGCTGGTCCGCAACAGCGGCGCTGCCTTCTCGATGGCGTCCGGCTACACCTGGATTCTCTCGATCATCGCGCTCGTGGTGGTCGTCGTGATCGTGCGATACAGCGGCCGGTTGCGATCGGCCTGGTGGGTCCTCGGCCTCGGCATGGTGCTCGGCGGCGCGATCGGCAACCTCATCGACCGGATCTTCCGCGCGCCACAACCACTGCAAGGCCACGTTGTCGACTTCGTCAAGGTCGGTTGGTGGCCGGTGTTCAACGTCGCAGACTCGGCGGTCGTGTGCGGCGCGATCCTGCTGGTGGTGCTCTCGGCCCTCGGGTACGACTACGACGGCACGCGGACCGGCTGGGCGGCGCGGCACAGTCGCGGCGACGAGAACGGCGGCGACGAGAACGGCGGCGACGTCTCACCGTCGGAGAAAGATGCCCAGACAGGAGACGGCAGCCATGCGTGAGTCACGGTTGGTGCCGGTTCCCGACGGTCTCGACGGGATGCGGCTCGACGCCGGGGTCGCCCGGATGCTCGGACTGTCCAGAACGGTCGTCGCGGGTCTCGCCGACGACGGCGACGTGACGGTCGACGGGATCGCGGTCGGCAAATCACACCGCCTCGCCGCCGGCACGATGCTGCACGTGACGCTTCCGGAGCCGGACGAGCCGCTGCAGATCGAACCGACACCGGTCGAGGATCTCGAGGTCATCTACCACGACTCCGACATCGTGGTCGTCGACAAGCCGGTGGGGGTGGCGGCACATCCGTCGCTCGGGTGGAGCGGCCCGACGGTCATCGGCGCTCTCGCGGCGGCCGGCTACCGGATCTCGACGTCGGGCGCGCACGAGCGGCACGGCATCGTGCACAGACTCGACGTCGGCACGTCCGGTGTCATGGTGGTCGCGGTCTCCGAGCGTGCCTACACCATCCTCAAGCGGGCATTCAAACAGCGGACCGTCGACAAGGGATACCACGCGCTCGTACAAGGCCATCTCGATCCGCCGTCGGGCACCATCGACGCACCGATCGGCCGCCATCGCGGCAACGACTGGCGCTTCGCCGTGACCGCGAACGGCAAACCGAGCATCACCCACTACGACACCCTCGAAATGTTCGCGTCGGCGTCGTTGCTCGACGTGCATCTGGAAACCGGTCGTACGCACCAGATTCGGGTGCATTTTTCGGCGCTGCACCATCCGTGCTGCGGTGACCCGACCTACGGCGCCGACCCGGTCCTCGCCAAACGCCTGGGCCTGGAACGACAGTGGCTGCACGCCCGTTCGCTGGCCTTCGCTCACCCGGCCGACGGCCGGCGTGTCGAGTTCACAAGCGACTATCCGGCCGATCTGCAACACGCGCTCGACGTCCTCCGGGCGACCTAATGAGATGAAACCTGACGGGGGTTCTCGGTAGCCTTGGAGGGTGCTGGAGCCGGGAACATCCGTCGCCGGGTATCGCATCGAGCGGGTACTCGGCAGTGGCGGGATGGGTGCTGTCTACCTGGCTCGCCATCCCGAACTGCCGCGGTCGGATGCACTGAAGGTCCTGTCCGCGTCGGGCGGCGCGTCGGATCAGCAGTTCCGGCGCCGATTCCTGCGCGAGGCAGAGGTCGCGGCGACTCTCGATCATCCGAATATCGTCACCGTGCACAACCGCGGACGCGCCTCCGTTCCGACCGGCGACTCGGCGGCCGGTCGGGATCTGCTCTGGATTGCGATGCAGTATGTGCCCGGGACCGACGCCGCGCGTGAGGTCGCCGCCAAAGGCCGACTCGATCCGCGGCGGGTGTCGCACATCGTGACCGAGATCGCGCATGGGCTTGACTACGCACACCGACGCAATCTCCTGCACCGCGACATCAAACCGGCCAACATCTTGCTGTCGACCAGCGAGCCGGAGGACGACGCCGACGAGCAGCGGGTGGTGCTGGCAGACTTTGGTGTCGCCAAGATCACCGACGATGTCGAGGGACTCACCTCCGTCGGCACGGTCCTGGCAACGCTCTCCTATGCGTCACCAGATCAATTGTCCGGAGAGACCCTGGACGGCACCACCGACCAGTACTCGTTGGCGGCCACGGCTTTCCACCTGCTGGTCGGCAAGGTTCCCTTCGACGACCGCGACACCGGTGCCGTCATCGCAGCTCACCTGAAATCCCCGGTGCCCAGGGTGTCGGACGCGACGAGCGGTGTCAGTCCGGCGGTCGACGCCGTCATCGCCAAGGCCATGGCGAAGTCGCCCGGTGCCCGGTTCGGGACGTGCCGGGAATTCGCCGACGCCCTCGCAGTCGCCGTGCGGCCACGGCCGGCGAGGCCCGCGCCGCGGCCACCGCATCCGGCGCCCCGGCAACATGAGCCCCGGTTTCCGCAACCCGCTGCGCACGGCCCGCGTCGCCCCGGAGCTCCGGGGATCCCGGGTCCACCCCGCGTCGGGCCGCCGCCGCGACGGCAACCGCCGCCCGCCGGCCCACGACCCGGCGACGGATCTCGACATCGCGACGCTCCCCGCACTGGTGATCCTCGCCGTGGGGAGTTGACGGCGTGGCAGCAGACCCAGGTGTCGCCCAACGCGGTGCCGTCGGACCCGGTTCGTCGTCGGCAGACCGACGACCATGTGAGTGCCCCACCGCGCGACCCGGTGCGGCCGCCCCCTTCAGCACCGAACCCTTCTGCACCGAACCCTTCTGCACCGAACCCTTCTGGCCCGCTGCACGCCGGACCGAATCGTGGTGGTGCGCCGCCGACCATTCCTGGTGCCTCCTCGGGCCCGCTCGATCGTCGTCCGGCGGTACCCCCACCGCCGCGCGCACCGCAGGCCCCACCGTCCACCGGACCCGATCCGGGGGTGATCATCGCCATCGTCGCGGTCGTGCTGCTGATCCTGGTGACGGCGATCGTGCTCGGTGTCGTGCTCTGATCCGAAGAGTCGGTGACCACCGCGCCAGGAATCGAGTTGAATTGGAGAACGCGAGTGCTGCAGCACTCGCGTTCTCCAATTCGGCACCGGTTGTCGCGAGCCGACTCGGTTTCGGGCCCGGATTGAACGTCACGGTGGCCACATCTGTCACGGCCCGCCGCGCCTGTCCGTGAGTGTCGGCACGAGGACATACAGTGGACCAGGCTTTCCGTGACGCCGCGCTCCGCGGGGCCGTCGTATCCGGAAAACCCGACCTGGAACACTGGCAGTCCGACGAAGCAGAAGGGGCACCGTGACCGATTCGTTCGTTCACCTGCACAACCACACCGAGTACTCGATGCTCGACGGTGCCGCCAAGGTGTCGCCGCTGTTCGCGGAGGCCAAACGGCTGGGGATGAACGCGATCGGCATGACCGACCACGGAAACATGTTCGGCGCCAGCGAGTTCTACAACACCGCGGTCAAAAACGACATCAAGCCGATCATCGGTATCGAGGCCTACATCGCTCCCGGCTCGCGATTCGACACCAAGCGCGTGACCTGGGGTACCCGCGACCAGAAGGGTGACGACGTCTCCGGTAGCGGTGCCTACACGCACATGACGATGGTCGCCGAGAATGCGACGGGGCTGCGCAACCTGTTCAAGCTGTCGTCGCTGGCGTCCATCGAGGGTCAACTCGGCAAGTGGGCCCGGATGGACGACGAACTCATCGCGCAATACGCCGAGGGCATCATCGCCACCACCGGCTGCCCGTCCGGCGAGGTGCAGACCCGCCTGCGTCTCGGGCACGAGCGAGAGGCGCTCGAGGCGGCCGCGAAGTGGCAGGAGATCTTCGGCAAGGAGAACTTCTACCTCGAGCTGATGGAGCACGGACTCGAGATCGAGCGTCGTGTTCGCGAAGGGCTGCTGGAGATCGGCCGCAAGCTAGGCATCAAACCGATCGTCACCAACGACTGCCACTACGTCACCAAGGACCACGCCGCGGCGCATGAGGCCTTGCTGTGTGTGCAGACCGGCAAGACGCTCACGGATCCGACCCGGTTCAAGTTCGACGGCGACGGCTACTACCTCAAGTCGGCGCAGGAGATGCGCGACCAGTGGGATTCGGTGGTCCCCGGTGCCTGCGACAACACCCTGGAAATAGGCGAGCGGGTGCAGAGCTACTCCGACGTCTTCACCCATCGCGACCGGATGCCGGTCTTCGACGTCCCCGAGGGGGAGTCGCAGCAGACCTGGCTGCGCAAGGAGGTCGCCAAGGGCCTCGCCGAACGGCGGTTCCCCGGACAGCCGGTGCCGCAGGACTATTCCGAACGCGCCAACTACGAACTCGATGTCATCATCCAGATGGGGTTCCCCGCCTACTTCCTAGTGGTCGGCGATCTGATCCGGCATGCGCAGGAAGTCGGTATCCGGGTCGGCCCGGGCCGCGGTTCGGCGGCGGGGTCGCTGGTCGCCTGGGCGTTGGGCATCACCAACATCGACCCGATCCCGCACGGACTGCTGTTCGAGCGATTCCTCAATCCCGAACGTGTGTCGATGCCCGATATCGACATCGACTTCGACGACCGTCGTCGCGGCGAGATGGTGCGTTACGCCACGACGCGGTGGGGAGTCGACAAGGTCGCCCAGGTCATCACCTTCGGCACCATCAAGACCAAGGCCGCCATCAAGGACTCGGCCCGAGTCCAGTTCGGCCAGCCGGGATTCGCCATCGCCGACCGCATCACCAAGGCCCTGCCGCCACCCATCATGGCCAAGGACATCCCGGTGTGGGGCATCACCAATTCCGAGCACGAGCGGTTCAACGAGGCCGCCGAGGTTCGTGCCCTCATCGAAACCGATCCGGACGTCAAGAAGATCTACGACACGGCACTCGGACTCGAGGGGCTGATCCGCAACGCGGGTGTCCACGCGTGTGCGGTGATCATGTCGTCGGAGCCGTTGACCGATGCCATCCCGGTGTGGAAACGCGCTCAGGACGGCGCGATCATCACCGGCTGGGATTACCCGTCGTGTGAGGACATCGGCCTCCTCAAGATGGACTTCCTCGGTCTGCGCAACCTGACCGTCATCGGCGATGCCCTGGAGAACATCAAGACCAACCGCGGCGTCGACCTCGACCTCGACGCCCTGCCGCTCGAGGACACCAAGACCTACGAGCTGTTGGCCCGCGGCGACACGCTCGGCGTCTTCCAGCTCGACGGTGCGGCGATGCGAGAACTCCTGAAGTTGATGCAGCCCACCGGTTTCGAGGACATCGTGGCCGTGCTCGCGTTGTATCGCCCGGGTCCGATGGGCGTGAACGCGCACACCGACTACGCCAAGCGTAAGAACGGTCTGCAAGACATCAAGCCGATTCATCCCGAGCTCGAGGAGCCGTTGAAGGAGATCCTCGCCGAGACCTACGGTCTGATCGTCTATCAAGAGCAGATCATGCAGATCGCGCAGAAGGTCGCGGGCTACTCGCTCGGACAGGCCGACCTGCTCCGTCGCGCGATGGGTAAGAAGAAGAAAGAGATCCTCGACGAGGCATACGACGGCTTCGCGGAGGGCATGCGCACCAACGGATTCTCCCAGGGAGCCATCACCGCGCTCTGGGACACGGTGCTCCCGTTCGCCGGCTACGCGTTCAACAAGTCGCACGCCGCCGGCTACGGACTCGTATCGTTCTGGACGGCCTACCTCAAGGCGAACTATCCCGCCGAATACATGGCCGGTCTGCTGACGTCGGTGGGCGACGACAAGGACAAGGCCGCCATCTATCTCTCGGACTGCCGCAAGCTCGGGATCACCGTGCTGCCCCCGGACGTCAACGAGTCGCAGCGCAACTTCGCCGCCGTCGGCACCGACATCCGCTTCGGGCTCGCGGCGATTCGCAACGTCGGAAGCGGCGTGGTCGGCTCGATCCTCACCGCGCGCGACGACAAGGGCAAGTTCACCAGCTTCTCGGACTATCTCGGGAAGATCGACGTCACCGCCTGCAACAAGAAGGTGACGGAGTCGCTGATCAAGGCCGGTGCCTTCGATTCGCTGTCGCATCCCCGCAAGGGGCTGTTCCTGGTGCATGGCGAGGCGGTCGAATCCGTGCTCGGCACCAAGAAGGCCGAGGCGATCGGACAGTTCGATCTCTTCGGCGATGCCGGCGGCGCCGATGAAACCATGGCGGAAGTCTTCGCCGTCAAGGTGCCCGACGAGGAATGGGATTCCAAGCACAAACTCGCCATCGAACGAGAGATGTTGGGACTCTATGTCTCCGGGCACCCGCTGAGCGGCGTCGAACATGCCATCGCCGCGCACACCGACACGTCGATCACCACCCTTCTCGAGGGCAACATCGCCGACGGGGCACAGATCACCATCGGCGGCATCATCTCGTCGGTGACGAGACGGGTCAACAAGAAGGGCGAACCGTGGGCTGCGGTCACCCTCGAGGACATGGTCGGTGGCGTCGAGGTGTACTTCTTCCCGCGGGCCTTTGCGGCGTACGGGATGGACATCGTCGCCGACAACATCGTGCTCATCAAGGCACGGGTGAACCTGCGCGACGACAGCATGATGATCAGCGCCAACGATCTGGCCGTGCCGGATCTCAGTGCCGCAGGCGCGAGCAAGCCGGTCGCGCTGACGCTGCCCGCTCGCCTGTGCACCCCCGACCGGGTCCAGGCACTCAAGCAGGTACTCACTCGGCATCCGGGCACGGCCGATGTTCACGTGACGCTGATCAGCGACGAACGTCAAACACAGCTGCGGCTCACCGAGTCGCTGCGGGTGACGCCGAGTTCGGCGCTGATGGGGGATCTCAAGGCGCTGCTCGGGCCTAGCTGCCTCAGCTAGGGCGTGTCGTTCACCATGCACGACGACCCGTCCGCTGAGTAGTCTCTACCGATGGACGCGAACGTCATCGTGCACGGCGACGACGCACTGACCAGGCGGATTGTCGAAGAGCTGTCGAGTGCGGGCAGCGCCACCACGATGATCGCCGCAGCCGCCGACCTCGCAGCGGTGGATGTGCAGGCCGCGACCGCAGTGGTATGCGCTGGCTCCGACGATGCCGTGAACCTCGAGATCGCTTTGCTGGCAAGACAACTCAACCCGCAGGTGCGGGTGGTGACCCATCTGTCGAATCGAGTGCTGCGCGAAGCGGTGGCGCACGGCAACGGTCCGGGTGCGGTGCTCGACGTCGCCGAACTGGCCGCTCCGTCAGTCCTCGAGGCCGCTCTGGCGCGCACCACCCACTCGATCACGGTGGCCGGGACGGAGTTCGTGGTGTCCGGTGCGGGTGCCCCGCGCACCGGGACGCTACGTGAGCTCTACGGGGACCTTGCGCCGGTCGCGGTCATCCGCGGGGAGTTCGCTGCGTCTCCGGGTGCTGTGGTGGCCTGCCCGGGCCGCGACCTGATGGTCGCCGAAGGCGACTGGGTTGCGATGATCGGTACCGCAGAAGAGCTTGCCGGACAGAGCATCTCGACCGAGCATCCGCTGCGGGCCGCTCATCATCGGCCGCGCGGTCCGATGCGCGTGGCACAGGCCGTACGGGACTTCCGCGATGACGTCAACCCGAATTTGTTTCGCGCACTAGGGGTCTCGTTCACCCTGCTCATCGGTGCGACCCTGCTGCTGCGCTACACATACGACAAGCCGGGCATGAGTTTCGTGGACGCCCTGTACTTCTCGACCGAGACGATTGCCACGGTCGGCTACGGCGACTTCAGCTTTGTCGATCAGCCGACGTGGCTGCGATTGTTCTCCATCGTCCTCATGTTCGCCGGCGTCGGGACCACCGCGATCCTGATGGCCTTCGTCGCCGATCTCCTGCTCTCTCGGAGGTTGGGTCAGTCCGCGGGTCGGCGTCGGGCGCGACAGTTCACCGGTCATGTGATCGTCGTCGGGCTCGGATCGTTCGGCATTCGGGTCGCCGCCGACCTGCGGCAGCTCGGATACGACGTCGCCGTCGTCGAACGCGACCAGTCCAACCGTTATCTGTCGACTGCCGCCGATCTCGGTGTTCCGGTGATCTTCGGCGACGCGACGGTACGCCAGACCCTCGACGACGCGCGCATCTCGAGTGCGTCGGCGGTCGTGGTTCTGACGCAAGACGACATGGTCAATGTGGAGACGGGCATCGCGGCGCGCGAAGCGCTCGGCGTGCGCTGGTCGGGGTCGGCCGACGCACCCGGTGTGCCCGTGGTGCTGCGGGTATTCGACCACGCGCTCGGCGACGCGGTGGCTCGGCGTTTCGGCTTCGCGCATGTCCGGTCGACCGTGGAACTGGCGGCACCCTGGTTCATCGGCGCCGCACTCGGCCTCGACGTCTCCGGCACGTTCTCGGTGGGGCAGCGGTCATTCATGGTGGGTGGGGTCTCGGTGCGCGCCGGGAGTGCGCTCGATGGCGCGTCGATGTCGGATCTGCCGACGCAGACGCGGGTGATCGCCATCGAGAGCGCGAACGGGGAGGTCGTCGAGCATCCTCGGCGCGACGATCGTCTTGCCGCAGGCGACACCGCGTACCTGGTCGGTCCGTACCACGAGCTGCTGGCCACCCTGCAGCGCGGCACCAGGTCCGCCGACGCTCACGGCGTGTGATCTCCGAACATCCACGGATAGTTTTCGGGTAGCCGAACATTTCTTTTCGACATCGGTTACAGTGGTGTTCTAGCCCGCCGCATCCAAGGAGACGTCGATGACCACGCTCATCCAGATCGTGAATCCGGTCGTCGGACGTCGTGGCGATGCGCCCACCGTGAATGTTGCCGGCGTGCAGTGGCCGTTTCACAAGGTGGCTGCCGTCGTCGTGGGTATTGTCGCGGCACTCATGACCCTGATCGTGACGCAATCGGGTCAGGCCACGATGTGGGTGACCGCTCTTGCCGTCCTGGCCGTCTGGTGGGGCACCCGACTTCCCGCCGTCGCAGCGTTGGCCGTCCGGTTCCGACCGTCGGAGTAGCACCCCAAATTCCGCGCCCGGTCAGCGGGTGGCGGGTATCGCCGCCGTAGCGCCTGCGCTGAACCCGCCCGGAATCTCGTAGATCCGACCGTCGAAGCCTGCGCGGAACAGTCGTCCAGACGAGAAGCCGCGATCGCCGCGTCCGTAGCTGACGACGCTCGACAGCGGCATTCCTGACGCGAGTACGCAATAGCGACCCGGTGAGGTGATCCGGACGACCTCACCAGCAGCATTGAACGGGACGATCGGACGGCCGCGCGCGTCGAGGGTGAGGCCGTCGGGTGTCGCGTTGCCGCCGACCGACAGCAGGCTCTGCACCACTCGCGGATTCGTTGTCGAGATGCGGCTGACGCCGGGGTTGACGAAGGTGCGTGACACGTAGAGCCAGCGATCGTCGCGGCTCAGAACTGCACCGTTGGCGCTGGGAAATGTCGCCCACCCGGCCTGCACGAATCCGTTCGGGAACACTCGGCCGATCAGGTTGCCGAAGTCGTTGGTGGCGTACACGGTTCCGCGCGCCGAGACGTCCATGCCATTGGCCGCGGACAGGCCGCCCACCCAGGGGCGGATCGCGAGATCGGTGATGTTGAGTCGCGCGATGCCGGCGTGTCGCAGGGTGTCGCCGACGATCACACGGGGGTCGGCTCCATATCCGACGAGCAGCGTGCCGCCGGGAGTCCAGGCGAGCGCGCCGGCTCCGCTTCCGCCGGGTACGCGGGCGATCGGGATCGCCGGTGCGCCGGGCCGGTCGAGCCGATAGACGCGGCCACTGAACAGATCTGTGGTGTAGAGCCGTCCGCCGGCGTCGACGGTGAGCCCTTCGAGGGCGGCTCCCGGGACGCTGCCCACGAGTCGTGGTGGTGTGGCGCCGGGACAGGGCGCGGCCGATGCGGGCGCCGAAACGACTGCGGCGGCGAGACCTGCGGTCACCGTGACGCCCGCGAGAATGGCTCCGAGACGTGTGCGAAGGGAGGTGGGCCGGTGTGTCATGACACTCCAAGCGTTGTCGGGTGGACCCGAAGTTGCTGGTCCGTGACGGGCTTCGGTGGCGCCGCGGTCTTCAGTCGCCGACAAGAACCCATGACCGTTGCCAGTGTAGGCGCCGGACTTTGTCGCGATACCGCGATTCGTCGGGCTCGACCACGCAGTGAGACCATGGACGTCGTGAGTACCCAATCCGCGATGGTGTCCGAACCGGCGTTGACCGCCGAGGCGATCGAGGCGGCGTCGCGCCGCATCGAGCCCGCGATCGCCCGCACCCCGTTGGAAGCCTGCCCACGCATCTCCTCGGATGTCGGAGCGCAGGTCTATCTCAAGCGGGAAGATCTGCAGACGGTTCGCTCGTACAAGATTCGCGGTGCGTTCAATGTGATGGCCCAGCTGACCCAGCCCGAACTGGCCAGGGGAGTGGTTGCCGCCAGCGCAGGCAATCATGCGCAGGGGGTGGCGTTCGCGTGCCGCACCATGGCGGTACATGGTCGGATCTACGTGCCGACCACCACGCCAAAGCAGAAGTGCGACCGAATCCGTTGGCATGGTGGCGAATTCGTCGAGTTGCTGGCGGTCGGCGACACCTACGACGCGGCCGCGGCGGCTGCTCAGGCCGATGTGCTGCGGACGGGCGCCACCTGGATTCACGCCTTCGACGACCCGCGAACAGCGGCGGGGCAGGGCACGATCGCGCACGAATTCGTTGACCAACTCGGCGAGGTTCCCGACGTCGTGGTCGCGCCCGTGGGTGGTGGCGGATGTCTGGCCGGCATCGCGACATACCTTCGCGCCCGACGCCCCGACGTCGCGATCATCGGTGTCGAACCCACCGGCGCGGTGTCGCTGACCGCTGCCCTGGTCTACGGCGGGCCATACACCCTGCCGACCATCGATCCGTTCGTCGACGGCGCAGCGGTCAAGCGCATCGGCTCGATCGGGCACGGCGTGCTCTCGGCGATGGCGTCGTCGGTGAGTGACCACCCGACACTCGCCGAGGTTCCGGTGAACGCATCGACGCAAGTGCTGCCCGATGGTCCGATCGAGGTGGGACCCGGGACGACGCACATCACCCACGTGGACGAGGGTGCGATCTGCTCGGCCATGCTCGAGCTCTATCAGAACGAAGGCATCATCGCCGAACCCGCCGGCGCGCTGGCCACCGCCGCGCTGTCGCGGCTGCAACTACCGGCCGGTGCGAGCGTCGTGAGCCTGGTTTCCGGTGGCAACAACGACGTGTCGCGCTACGGCGAGATCATCGAGCGCTCACTTGTCCATCGGGGACTCAAGCATTACTTCCTCGTCGACTTCCCGCAGGAACCCGGCGCGCTGCGGCGCTTCCTCGACGAGGTGCTCGGGCCCGACGACGACATCACGCTGTTCGAATACGTGAAACGCAACAACCGCGAGACCGGCGCCGCGCTCGTCGGCGTCGAACTCGGCTCGCCCGACGGGCTGCCGGAACTGATGGACCGGATGTCGCACTCGCGTCTGAGCTGCGAGCGACTCGAACCGGGAACACCCGCCTACGACTACCTGACCTGATCTCCATTCGCCTCGGTCCGTCGCCCGACGACCACGTTGTGGCCGGGGGAGGCGAAGCCGGAGTCGTTGGGCGTCACGGGTTCCCAGGACAGTTCGACGTCGAGCGCGATCGGTACGGCCGTCTCGTTCTCGCCGAATATCCCGACCACCGACCATGAGCCGCGGTGCATCGCGAACCAGCGGGCCTCCGCGTCGTAGGTGACGTCGACCGAATCGAACGATTCGGCACCGAGTTCCGGTTGGGATTTCCGCAGTGCGATGAGCGCGCGGTAGAAGTCGAGTACCCTCGAGTGGGCCGGGTCGTCGAGTTCGGACCAGTGGAGCTTCGACGCCTCGAAGGTCGCAGGGTCCTGCGGGTCGGGGACATCCTCGGTGTCCCAACCATGTTCGGCAAACTCTCCGCGTCGGCCGGTCCGCACTGCTTCGCCCAGTTCGGGTTCGGGATGAGAGGTGAAGAAGGCGAACGGTGTGCTCGCGGCCCATTCCTCGCCCATGAACAACATCGGTGTGAAGGGGGCGAGCAGGACCAGTGCGGCCTTGATCGCCAGCTGGCCGTCGTCGAGGTAGAAGCCTGGTCGGTCGCCGATGGCGCGGTTGCCGATCTGGTCGTGATTACACGTGTAGGCGACCAACGCTGACGCCGACACCTGCTCGGTGGGAATCGGCCGCCCATGACCCCGACGCCGGAACGACGAGTACGTGCCGTCGTGGAAGAAGCCGCCGCGCAACACTTTCGCGAGGCACTCGAAGCTTCCGAAGTCGGCGTAATAGCCCTGGCGTTCGCCCGAGACCGCGGTGTGGATGGCGTGGTGGATGTCGTCGTCCCATTGCGCCGCCAAGCCGTGGCCGCCGACCGTCCGGGGCAGGATCATCCGCGGATCGTTGAGGTCGCTCTCGGCGATCAACGACAGCGGTCGGCCGAGTTCGGCCGACAACGCATCCGTGGCCGTCGCGAGGTCTTCGAGGATGTGCACAGCCCGGTGGTCGATCAGAGCGTGTACGGCGTCGAGGCGCAGTCCGTCGACGTGGAACTCGTGGAACCAGCGCAGCGCGGTGTCGACGATGTACGCCCGTACCTCGTCGGAGTCCGGCTCGGACAGATTGAGCGACGATCCCCAACTGTTGGTGCCCTCGGTGAGGTAGGGGCCGAACTCGGGCAGATAGTTGCCCGACGGGCCCAGATGGTTGTAGACGACATCGAGGATCACGCCCAGGCCGCGCGCATGACAGCGGTCGACGAATCGGGCCAGGGCGCCCGGCCCGCCGTAGGCCTCCTGCACCGCGTACCACGCAACGCCGTCGTAGCCCCAGTTGTAGACGCCGTTGAACGCGTTGACCGGCATCAGCTCCACGAAGTCGACTCCGAGATCGACGAGGTGGTCGAGACGCTCGAGCGCCGAGTCCAGGGTGCCGTCGGGAGTGAAGGTTCCGAGGTGAAGTTCATAGATCACCGAGCCATGGACCCCACGCCCCGGCCAGTCGTCGTCGGTCCACAGCGTGTCGTCGACCCTGAACAGGGCCGAGGGTGCGTGCACGCCGTCGGGTAGCCGGACCGATCTGGGGTCGGGGTGAGGATCGGCGCCGTCGATGACGAAGCTGTACCGCGCCCCCGGACCGTCTGATTCGACGAGTTCGACGGCAGACTCCGGCACGGTCCACCATCCGCCCGATCCCGCCGTCATCGATACCCGGATTGGACCGGCGGGAGAGTCGCTGCCGGTCTCGAGTTGGACAGATGAGGCGTCGGGTGCCCAGACCCGCAGGTCCATGAGACTCCGTGGGCTGTGAAAGCGACTCGCCGACGCCGAAAAGGGGGGGTTTTGCGAGCGCTGGTCGACCGTCCCAGTTATGGTGCAATCGTCACCAGATGTATTGCGCGTCACATCGTGGTCGGCGGCCTTTTCCGAATCGGTCACCTGACACAAGGTATGTCGAACGGAACCGGGGCGCAGACCGGCGAACTTGTGAGGCGAGGCACAGCACACCGACGAAGCGAGGTATATTACCCACGCACCTGCCCGGGGGGCATGTTTCATATTCGATTTCGAGGTCACCTGACCATCGACACGGCTGCGAACCATCGGTACGGATTTTTTCGGACGCAAGGGTAGGGATTGAGCACAAACACAACCACCTCCGACGACGAGGAAGTGGATTCACGGCGGGGGCCTGGGGTGCTTCGGTCGTGGTTCAACGGCCACGTGGTGGCATCCTTCGACACCTTCGGTCGTCAGTTGGGGATGTTCATCGAGGTGTTCAAGACGCTGTTCGTGGACATCTTCAAGCGTCGGTTCCCGTTTGGTGAGTTCATCCGTCAGTGCGCCTTCATGGCCAGCACCTCGGTGTTCCCGACGCTGCTCGTCGCAATTCCGATCGGCGTGATTGTCTCGATCCAGGTGTCGAACATCGCCGGACAGATCGGTGCGACGTCGTTCTCCGGTGCCGCGACCGGTCTGGGTGTCATCCGGCAAGGTGCGCCCCTGGTCACCTCCCTGCTTCTCGCCGGCGCGGTCGGATCGGCCATTGCCGCCGACCTCGGCTCGCGCACCATCCGCGACGAGATCGACGCGATGCGAGTGATGGGCGTCAACCCGATCGAGCGGCTCATCTCACCCCGTCTTCTGGCGACGATGGTGGTCAGTTTCCTGCTCTGCGGTTTCGTCTGTTTCGTCGGCTTCATCACCGGCTACGCCTTCAACGTCTACTTCCAGGGCGGTACGCCCGGCAGTTATACGGGCACCTTTGCGTCTTTCGCCTCGACGTCGGACTTGTTGTTCGCGCTGGGTAAAGCGGTGATATTCGGTGCGATC
This sequence comes from Gordonia sp. NPDC003585, assembly GCF_040610755.1. NCBI lineage: Bacteria > Bacillati > Actinomycetota > Actinomycetes > Mycobacteriales > Gordoniaceae > Gordonia > Gordonia sp. NPDC003585. Next base: position 54,890 of record NZ_JBEXMX010000011.1, read on the forward strand.
GTGGCGATCGTCGCCTGCGACCGCGGGCTGTCCACCAAGGGCGGTCCGGCCGGTGTGGCGAACTCCGTGAACGCGGCGGTCGTGAACTCGGTGCTGCTGCTGTTCACGGTGAACGTCATCCTGACCCAGCTCTTCGCGATCCTCGTCCCGGCAAAGGTGGTGTGACGTGACTGCTTCTCGGTATATACCCCCCGCGCTGCGGCCGGTCGAGGCGGCCAAATCGCTGTACCGCGGTCCGCGCAACGCGCTCGCTGCGATGGGGCACCTCATCACCTTCCTGGTTCGTTCGATCGGCGCCGTACCCCTGGCTTTCCGGCACTACAGCCAAGAGGTCTGGCGCCTGCTCTCCGATGTGGCCTGGGGCAACGGCGCGATCGTGGTGGGTGGCGGCACCGTCGGCGTCATGGTGATCCTCGGCATCATGGGCGGTGCGACGGTCGGCATCGAGGCATATACCGCCCTCAACCTGCTGGGCATGGCGCCGGTCACCGGCGGCCTGTCCGCGTTCGCGACAACACGCGAGATCGCGCCGCTGCTCGCGGCGACGGCCTTCACCGCACAGTCGGGTTGCCGGTTCACCGCTCAGCTCGGTTCGATGCGCATCGCCGAGGAGATCGACGCGCTCGAGGCCATCGCGATCCGCCCGCTCCCGTACCTCGTGACCACGCGGATGCTCGCCGCGGTGCTCGCGATCGTCCCGCTCTACTCGGTGTCGCTGGCCGCCAATTACATCGCCTGCCAGGTGATGTTCCAGTTCCAGAGCGGTCAGGGTGCCGGGACCTATTTGTACTACTTCAGTCAGTTCCTCGTGTCCTGGGACATGGTCTTCTCCTTCTTGAAGGTGATCGTGTTCGTGCTGCTGACGACGTTCATCCAGTGCTATTACGGCTACTTCGCCTCGGGCGGTCCCGAAGGCGTGGGTGTGGCCGCCGGACATGCCATCCGACTCGCGATCATCGTCATCGTGTTCGCCAACCTGATCATGACGCTGGTGTTCTGGGGCACCTCGCCCGGAATCAAGATCTCGGGGTAGGGGACTCATGAACATCGCAACCGACGGACGTAATCCCTCGCTCCTGCAGTACGTGCTGCGCGGCGTCGCCTTCCTGATCGTGATGCTGATCATCGCGGTCCTGCTGACCATGCGCTATCAGGGTGTGTTCAGCTCGACGGTTCCGGTCACCGCGAAACTCAACGACGTGGGCGATGGTCTTCTCCCCGGCGCGGACGTCCGCTACAACGGTCTGATCGTGGGATCGGTGAAGACGATCGAGCTCGACGATTCCGATGCCACCGGGACGGCGCAGCTCAAGCTCGTCGACATTGATCTCGAGCCTCAACAGGCCGAGGGCATCCCGGCGAACGTGACGGCCCGAACCGTGCCGTCCAACCTGTTCGGCGTGAACTCGGTGGAACTGATCCCACCCGCAGATCCGGGGACCGCCCGCATCAGCGACGGTGCACAGATTCCGGCCGATACGTCGCTGCCGACCATTCGGCTGCAGGACGCGCAGAACGAACTGCGGACCCTGCTGAAGGCCATACCGCCGGAGCAACTGGCCAGCTTCCTCGGAACGCTTTCCGACGCGCTCAAGGGCGGCGGTGCGGTGTTCGGTTCATTCGTCGGCGTGCTCGACACCTATTTCAAGACGATCAACGCGCAGTTCCCGCCTGGCGCACCGTCGGGCTTCGACAACTTCAACAACGCTGTCCAGGGATTGGCGCAGTCGACGCCTCAACTGTTGGACGCCTTGGGCCGCAGTGTCATCCCGGCGATGACGATCGCGGAAAAGCAGCAGGATCTCGCGGCGCTGCTGTCGGCTGGGCAGGGCATCCTCGACCAGACCCAGGTTCTGTTCGCGCGCAACGGTGACGGCGGCAAGCGTCTGGTCACCGACCTCAACCGCATGGTCGGTGCGGCTGTGCTCGAACCCAATTCACTGCCCGAGGCACTCAGCGCGCTCAATACTCTCGCCGCCAAGGTGCTCACGGTGTTCACCGGTGTCAACGGGCATGCCCAACTCAACATCGGCGTCAGCTTCGGCGCCTTCCAGCGATATACGCGGCAGAACTGCCCCGTGTACAACGGCGGGCCATATGGCCAGACACGCGGGCCGGGCTGTGTGGGACCGGGAACCGGGACCGGGCCGACGAGTTCGGGTCCGCTGATGATCTATCCGTCCGACGGCATGCGGCGCAATTCGCCCGCGGGCATGGTGACCACGGGCGACGATGCCCGGACGCTGGGCCAGGCGCTCCGTCGTAAGCCGAACGCTGCCGACGCCTTGATGTTGGGGCCGCTCGTGCAAAGCGTCGAGGCACGCCCGACCACCGCACAGACACCGGGAGGGGGACGATGAGCTCGGGGAAGGCGTCAATCCGCAAGCCGCTGTTCGGGTTCTTGATCTTCGGCGTGGTGGCATTGCTGCTCACCTACATCATCTTCTCCACGCTGGAGCGGTCGGTGTCGGGACCGACGAACACCTACACGACCTACTTCACCGACGCCTCGGGCCTGGCCACCGGCGACGACGTCCGGATGGCCGGAGTCCGGGTCGGCCGAGTCGACGAGATCGTCCTCGACGATGGTCGCGCGAAGGTGAGCTTCGAGGTCCAGGACAGCCAGCCGATGTACACCAACACCAAGGCGGCCATCCGGTACCAGAACCTCATCGGGCAGCGTTACCTCAATCTCACGCTGGACAAGGCGGTCGCGTCCCAGCCACTCCCCGCGGGTTCGACACTCAAGTTGCCGTCCGAGGACTCCTTTGACGTGACCAAACTCCTCGCCGGTTTCCAGCCGGTGTTCGAGACGCTCGACGCCGAGCAGGTCAACGCGCTGTCGCAGGGTCTGATCGACGCGTTCCAAGGCAGCGACGTGTCCCTGAGCTACACGATCGCGCAGGTGGGCAAGCTGGCCGACGACACCGCGAACCGCGATGCGGTGATCGGCGCGATCATCGACAACCTCAGTGGCGTGATGCGCGACCTCGCTCGCCAGGGCGGCCAGGTCGGCACGGTGATCTCGAGTCTGGGCACCATCATCGAGAACCTCAACAAGAACTCGGCGACCTTCGGCCGGGCGGTCACCGACATCGGCAACACCGCCACCGGTTTCGCGAACGTCCTCAGCCAGAGTCGGGCCGATCTGGCATCGGCGGCCACGAATGCGCGAGTGGCCACCAACACCCTGATCGGCGAGGGCGCAAAACTGGATCAGCTGGCGGTCGACCTGCCCATCTTCCTCGGGCACTTCCCGCTCGTCCTCGGAGAGGGTTCTTACCTGAACATCTACGCGTGTGACCTCGACATCGCGATCGGCGACGTACTCCTGCCACCCGGGCTGATCAACAAGATCGGCGGCACCAAGCACTCGGTGGTGTGCCGATGAAGAACCACTTCCGCAACAACAAACGACTTTGGTACGGGCTCATCGGCGCCGTCGTCATCGTCGCGCTCCTACTCGGGGTGACTGCGCTCGCGAACGCGCACCTGGGCAAGAAGACGTACACGGGTGACTTCGCGCAGGCCGGCGGCATCCGACCGGGCGACAAGGTGCGCGTTGCCGGAATCGACAAGGGGGAGGTCACCGACACCGAACTCGAAGGCAACCACATCACCATCACCATGAAGGTCGATCAGGATGTGGACGTCACCGCCAACGGGTCGGCGGAGATCAAGATGTCGACGCTGCTGGGCCAGCGCTACATCGATCTGTCGCTCGGCGACTCCAGCGAGCCCGCCCCGGACGGCAAGATCGAGCAGACGCGCGTCCCCTACGATCTGCAGCGCACCATCGAGGCCGGTGCCCCGATCCTGAACGACCTGAACAGCGACAGCCTCAGTCAGAGCATCCGGACGCTGAACAAGCAACTGGCCGGTGCGCCGGCGATCACCAAGCCGACCATCGACGCCCTGACGGCGATGTCCAAGGTCATCACCAACCGCAAAGACCAGATCAACCAACTGCTGGCCGACACCCAGACGGTGACGGGGATCGTGACCGACAACCAGGCGCAACTGGCGATCATCGTCGGCCAGGGCCGGCAACTCGCCCAGAAGATCACCGCGCGTGAGGCATTGGTGACCCGGATGCTCGACGGTATCGCGGCGCTGTCCGAGCAGGCCAAGGCCGTCGCCGGCGAGAATGCCAACCAGTTCGCGCCCATCATGACGAACCTGAACACGGTCTCGCAGGGCCTGGAGAAGAACCGGAAGAACTTGCGCAAGATCCTCGAGATCCTGCCGGTCACCGCACGACTGACCAACAACGTCATCGGTGACGGTCCGTACGCGAACAGCTACCTGCCCTGGGGCATCTTCCCGGACAACTGGCTGTGCCTGGCACGGGTGGTGGACGGATGCTGAACGCGCAGAAGGTGAATCTCAAACGGTCGGTGTGGCTCGTCGGCCTTGCGCTGCTGGGCGTGGTCGGGCTGTCCGGATGCTCGTTCATCCCGGCGAGCTGGCAGAAGACCTTCGGCCAGGCGATCGAGGTGACCGCCTACTTCGACAACGTGGCCGGGCTGTACAAGAGCAACGACGTCGCGGTCCTCGGGATGCCGGTCGGACAGGTGACGTCGGTGGAACCCCAGGGCAATCGTGTCAAGGTCACGTTCACCATCGACAAGGACGTGCCGGTACCGGCCGACGCGACCGCGGCGATCGTGAACACGTCGATCGTGACGACCCGCCACGTCGAACTGAGTCCGGCCTACAGCGGTGGGCCCAAACTCGAGGATGGTGCGGTCCTCAAGCAGACCAAGGCGCCGGTGTCGGTCGGCGAGCTGTTCGATTCACTCGATCACCTGGTGGTCGCGCTCGGTGGCGACGGCAACGGAGCTGGACCGCTTGCCGACATGATCGACATCACCTCGGGAATCGCGTCGGGTAACGGGCAGGCCATTCGAGATGCGTTGAACGAGTTGGGTTCTGCATCGGAGGTCGTGTCCGGCAACAGCAACGTCCTGATGGATCTGGTGAAGACGATTCAGGGCCTGACGACGACTCTGGTTGCCAACTATCCGAAAATGCTGGAGTTCTCGAACTCGATCAACGGTGTCGCGACCATGCTTCGGGCGCAGTCACCGGGCCTCGTCGCCACGCTCGGCGATCTCAACACCGCCCTGCAGAACACGACGGTCTTCCTGCAGAACAACACCGGGACCATCAGCGGTTCGCTCGGACGGCTCGCGGCACTCGCAGCGAATCTCGGTGACTACTCACGGCAGGTGGTCGAGACCATCGACCTGGGACCGTTGCTGTTCCAGAACCTCAGCAACTCGGTGTCCGCAGAGCAGGGCGCCTGGCGTGCCCAGGTGTTGCTCGACAAGTCGTTGCTCGACAACGAACTGCTCGCCAAGTTCTGCGAGACCATCAACCTCCAGAAGGACGGCTGCAGGACAGGCAAGTTGAAGGACTTCGGACCCGACCTGGGCATCTACTCCGCACTGTTGGAGTTGGCGAAATGAGAACAGTCACCCGCACTGCACTGGACCGTCCGCGCGCCTCGCGCGGAGAATCTCGCCGTCCGTCGACTCGCCGTCGGGTGGGACTGCTGGCCGTGGTGGTCGCCGGTCTCATGACCCTCACCGGATGCGGGGTGCTTCCCGGGCTCACCGTCGAACAGATCCCGTTGCCGGCACCGGGCGGAATCGGTGAGGCCATCGAACTCACCGCGAACTTCGACAACGCGCTCAACCTCCCGACCCGGGCCAAGGTGAAGTTGAACGGCACCGACGTCGGCCAGGTCACCGACATCTCGGTGAAGGACTACAAGGCCATCGTCAAGATGGATGTCAGCAAGGCAACCAAGCTGCCGGTCGGCACCGGCGCGGAGCTGCGCCAGGCCACGCCGCTCGGCGATGTGTTCGTGGCGCTCTTGCCGCCACCCGGCCAGCCGACGGGGTATCTGTCCGACGGTGACACCCTCACCGGCCCGACGTCGGCCGCGGCAACCGTCGAGGATCTCCTGATCAGCGTCAGCGGTGTGGTCGACAGCGGTTCGCTGAACTCGTTGACGGTCATTCTCACCGAGTTGAGTGCTGCGGTGTCGCCCCATCCCAACGAACTCAACGACTCCATCGAAGGGCTCACCACCGCCATCCGGAAGTTCAACCTGAACGCCGGCGAGGTCGACCGGGCGATGGCCAACACGCGGGTGCTCACCGCTCAGCTGGCCGCTGGACGCGCGCAGATCATGGCCTCCATCAACAAGATCGGGCCGGCCGTGAATGCGGTGAACTCGCAGATCGGGTCCGTGCTGACGACGCTGAACAAGACGCAACAGGTCACTGCGGCGACCAACGACTTCCTCAACTCCAACGGGAACAACCTGGTGGAACTGATCGGGCATCTGAACACTGTCGTCATCGGCTTGCAGCAGGCGGCCCCCACGCTGGGATCTCTCGCCGACAACCTGCACATCCTGGTGCCGAGGTGGGCAAAGACGACCCAGGGCAGCGCGGCAGCGCTGTCGGCCAAGGTCTACTGGCTCAATCCGGGTGTCGGCTTCGACTCCGCAAGCCGCCTACCGGAACTCGGCGACGTGGATGCGGGTTCGGCCGCGCTGCAACAAACCCTCACCAGGCTGTTGGCGCGACTGACCGGGACAAAGGGGTGCTGCGGATGACCGCAATGCTGGCCTTCCTCAAGAAACACTCGGTCATCCTGGGCAACCTCGCCCTGGTGATGGTGATGGTTGTCGGTCTGGCCTACCTCGCGTTCGGAATCCTGCGCTGGGAGCCACTCACCGGCAAATATCACCTGACGATCAACTTCCCGATCTCGGGCGGGTTGCAGGACACCTCGCGGGTGACGTTGCGGGGTTCCCAGATCGGCGATGTGGACAGCATTCAGGTGCAGCCGAACTCGGTCGAGGTGAAGGTCTCGATCGACGAGGACGTGAAGATCAACCGCAACGCCATGGTGGCCGCGCTGGGTCTGTCGGCCGCAGGCGAACAGTACGTCGACTTCCAGCCGCCGACCGCCGACGGTCCGTATTTCGAGGACGGTGACACCATCAATGCGAACCAGACACACGTCACCGCACCCTTCCCGGATTTGCTCGAATCGTCGCTGGGCGTCATCGAACAGATCGACCCGGTGAAGCTTCGCTCGGTGATCGAGAACCTCGACGTCGCGCTCGGCAGCGACGACGGCAACAACCAGCTCGACGCGCTGTTCGCCTCGGGCGGAACAATTTTCGCGAGCCTGTACCGTGTTCTCCCGCAGACCACCAAGCTCATCCAGGATTCGGGCACGATCCTCAAGACCACCGCCGGGATCCAGCCAGATTTCGGCACCACGGTGGCCTCGATCAGTGCGGTCATCAACGCGACGGTCGCGTCGGACAAAGAGATCCGCACCCTCCTGAACCGTGGGCCCACACAGCTCACGAGTCTGACGGGTTCACTCAACCAGCTGAACGACCCGCTGGCCGACGTACTCAAACAGGTTCTCGACATCGCCCGTCAGGGTGCTCTGCGCGCGCCGGCCATCGCCAACCTGCTGCCGTCGATCCGGGACGCCAGTGTCAAGAGCCTCGCAATGTTCCACGGCGGGGCATGGTGGGCGTTCGGTTCGGTGTTTCCACGCCCGGCCTGCAACTACCCGGTGACTCCGCGTCGACCGACGCAGGTGCTCGAACTCGCGGTGCCGGTCAATCTGTACTGTGTGACGGAGGATCCGAACCAGCAGATCCGTGGCTCGGCCAACGCACCCCGACCCCCGGGTGACGACACCGCCGGACCGCCGCCGGGATACGACCCGAACGCACGTACCGTGCCGATGGACAAGTGATTCTCTGCTCGCACGAGCATGAGTTCGACACCACGCCGACATGGGTGTCGCCCTGCGACGACGCCCATCTGCGGTGCGCTAGGAAATGACTTCAGATGACCGATCTTGACAAGACCGATGACACAGTGGCCGACAACAACGTGACCGACGACTTCACGACGGTGGACGACGCCGAGAACGTCACCGTCGAAGAAGAGGCAACTGCTCCACGCACCCCGACGGGCAAATCCCGTCGGCGGTCGCAGGGGTCGGTTTCCGTCTCCACGTCGGCGGATGACGCCGACGAATCGGCCGCCAAGGAATCAAAGGCCGAGGATTCGAACGCCGAGGACTCAGGCGCTGATGACACGGAGGTCATCGATACCGCCGATACGGTGCCGGTCGAGCGCAAGACCAAGCCTGCGCAGGTGAAGTCGGACGGCGTGAAGGACGGGGCCAAGAAGGAGTTCACGCTCACCGTCAGCAGAAGCGGGCTACTCCGCGCCGCGGCAGTGCTGGCCGTGGTCGCGTTGCTCGCCTGCATCGGCTTCCTCGGTTGGCGACTGCACGAGAAGAACGAGCGTTTGGCCGCCTTCGACGACAGCATCGCCGCGTCGAAGCACTTCATCAACGAACTCGTGGCGACGATGCCGGCAAACGCGGCCGACCAGTACAAGGATCGACTCGGTCCGTTGAGCACCGGTGAGTTCAAGGAGACGCTGGCGCGTGAGCGCACCGCGACCGAGCAGCAGACCCGCGACATCAAGGTGACCGACGCGTCGGCCAACATCAAACTCGCCACGGTCGAACAGTTCACCTCCGACACTGCCACGACGCTGCTGCAGGTGGAAGTCACCGCCTCCGGTGCGATGGCCGCGACGCCGCAGAAGGCGACGTTCTTCTACCTGATCAACCTCGAGAAGGTGGATGGCGAGTGGCTGGTCTCCAAGCTCGGCACTGCGCCCGACACGGGTGTGTTATTCGGCGACGGGACCCGAGTTCCGCCGAACGGAACTCCGACGCCCGCTCCGTCTCCCACACCCACCCCGGCCCCGGCGCCCGCTCCCGGGGGCTAGCCGATTGCGGACCGAGCCACCTCCGCTCCCTTCACGGATCCAAGGTTCAGGTGTCCAGCAGTTCCAGCATGGCCACCGGGCCTCGTGCCCGAGCGGTGGCGAGATCGACGGCGTCCGTGTGGATCTCACCGCTCAACGCGTTGCGCCAGCGGCCGGTGGGCAGCGTGATCGCGGTGGCGCGGGCGCTGTCGGCACGGAGGCTGTGGGTGAAGCGGGCCGTGATGAGCACGACCCGTGCCACCCGGCCGTCGCCGCGGGAGAAGGCGATGGCATGGTCGGCGGCGGGGCCGGCGGCCGTCAGAGATCGGTAGGTTCCTTCGGAACCGAAGGCGGCCGCGTGATCGGCGCGTAGACGCAATCCCGCACGCACAACAGCGGTTTTCGGATGGTCACTCGGCTGGGTGAAATCGACCGGTCGGCGGTTGTCGGGGTCGACCAGTGAGTCGTCCCACCATTCGGTGCCCTGGTAGATGTCTGGGAAGCCGGGGCCGAGAATGGCAATGGCCTTGCGGGCCAACGCTTCCTGCTTCCAGGAGTCGGATACTCGCGACACCAGCCCGGTCAGGATGTCGGCGATGGGTCCGGTGGTGACGTCGTCGATCCAGTCGCGGATGGCGGTTTCGAACTGCTCGTCGACTTCTGTCCACGTCGTTCGCAGACCCGCTTCCCGCATCGCCTTCTGCGCATAGTCGTACAGGCGGGACCGCAATGCGTCGGAGACTCGACCGTCGAGCGGCCACACCCCGAAGATGTTCTGCAGCAGGAAGTAGCAGCTGAGCGAATCGGGTATCGAGGTCGCCCGCCAAATGCGGTCCACTGCCAGCGACCAGCGCTCGGGCACCTGGGCGAGCAGAGCGATACGCGCACGAACGTCTTCGCCGCGCTTGGTGTCGTGCGTCGACGACGCGGTCATCGCCAACGGCCATTCGGCCGCACGGGTCGCATTGTGCGAGTGGAAGGCGGCCAGACTCATTGCCGGGTTGGCCGGATCGCCGCCGACCTCCTGGGCCGAGACCAACCGCGCCGTGCGGTAGAAGAGGCTGTCCTCCACGCTCTTTGCGGTGACCGCGCCACACGTCTGGGCGAGTCGCGACGTCGCCGCGCCGGGCGACGCCGTGCGGCGAACGATCAGATCGAGGGACTCTGCGAGCGCCGGCCGACGGCGCGCGATCTCCGCTGCGGTGTCGACGAGGCGAGTGCGCAACGTCGGATAGTCGGCTCGATATACCCCGAGATCCGCGATCAGTTCGGCGCTGGCCTCGGCCATGAGGGACGGGTCGACGTCGGGGTCCGAATGGGTCAGCGCACGCACGAGCCGACGGTGTTCGGTGGGGAAGGAGTTCTCGAGGGTCGCGAGTTTGCGTTCGCGCTCGGTGGATTCGATCCAGTGCGAGTCGCCGGGCACGCCGGTGACGCGTTCGTGGACCTCCGCGAGTTCGATGACTCCCGACGGTGCCACGAACAGGGCGTCGATCACCCGCATCTGGTCGTAGCCGGTGGTGCCCTCCACCGGCAGAGTCGGTTCCAAGGGTTCGTCGGGGGCGAGGATCTTCTCGACGTAGATCAACCGGTGGTCGCCGACGTCGGCGCGGAGCTGCCGGAGGTAGCCCTGGGGATCCCAGAGACCGTCCGGATGGTCAACGCGCACACCGTCGATGAGGTCTTCGTCGATGAGCTCGCGCAGCCAGGCGTGGGTGGCGGAATAGACGGTCGGGTCTTCCTGACACAGGCCGGCGAGTTCGTTGACGGTGAAGAAGCGGCGATAGCCGATGAGTCCGCTGTTCCACGGCACCAGCCGGTAATGCTGGCGACTGTGCACTTCTTGCGGTGTCCCACCGAGAGTCCCGGCCGCGATGGGGAACCGGTGGTCGTAGTAGCAGAGATGCCCGTCGTCATCGACCTCGAGTGGTGACAGGTCACCGTCGGCGGCGACGACGGGCAGCGCGATGGCACCGTCGGCGCCGTTGTCGGCGGAGAAATCAACGTCGAAGTATTTGGCGTAGGGCGAACGTGCCCCGTTGGCGAGGAGATCGGCGAACCACGGGTTGGCCAGTGCATCGGCGACGCCGGTGTGGTTCGGCACGATGTCGATGATGACGCCGATATCGCGTTCTGCTGCGTCCGCACGCAATTCGCGTAGTCCGTAGATGCCACCGAGGACCGGTGCGACCGCCGGTGGGGGCAGCCAGTCGTACCCGTGGGTCGAGCCTTCGGCGGCACGTCCGATGGGCGACAGGTAGAGATGGCTGACACCCAGCTCGCGCAGGTGGTCGAGAATCCCTGCAGCCTGGGCGAATCCGAAGTCCGCATGCAACTGCACACGATAGGTCGCGTGTGGCTCCCGACGGTGGTCACTGCCCCCTGTGGTCATCGATCAGCGCGTCTTGCGCAGCACGAGTAGCGATCTCGCGCCGATGGTCACCGTGCTCCCGCACTTGGCGGCCACCACGTCCGAGTCGCCCGTCGGGTGCGTCGTGTTCAGCACGCCCTCCCACTCCAGCGCCAACTGATCGGTCGGCATGCGGAAGTCGATGTCCTCGTAGTGGGCGTTGAAGCAGATCATGAAGCTGTCGTCGACGATGGCCTCGCCGCGCTCGTCCTTCTCACCGATGCCCGCGCCGTTGAGGAACACGGCAAGACTCTTGCCGAAGCCGCTGCCCCAATCGTCGGTCGTCATCGCTTCGCCCGAGGGTGTCAACCACACGATGTCCAGGGTGTCATGGCCCCATCGGATGGGCTTGCCCTCAAAGAAGCGCCGACGACGGAATACCGGGTGTTTGGTGCGCAGCGCGATGGCCTTGCGGGTGAACTCGAGAAGATCCGAGTTCTTCTCCGCGAGAGACCAATCCATCCACGCCAGTTCGGAGTCCTGGCAGTAGACGTTGTTGTTGCCCTGTTGGGTTCGGCCGATCTCGTCGCCGTGTGCGAGCATCGGCGTGCCCTGCGACAAGAACAGGGTCGCCAGGATGTTGCGTTGCTGGCGGGCGCGTAGGGCGAGTACCTCCGGATCATCGGTGGGCCCTTCGACGCCGCAGTTCCATGACCGGTTGTGGCTCTCGCCGTCGCGGTTGTCCTCGCCGTTGGCCGCGTTGTGTTTCTCGTTGTACGACACCAGGTCTCGCAACGTGAATCCGTCGTGGGCGATGACGAAGTTGATGCTGGCCAGCGGTCGGCGACCGGTCGCCTCGTAGAGGTCCGACGACCCGGTGAGGCGAGAAGCGAACTCGCCCAGGGTGGCCGGTTCGCCACGCCAGTAATCCCGAACCGTGTCGCGGTACTTTCCGTTCCACTCGGTCCACAGCGGCGGGAAGTTGCCGACCTGGTATCCGCCCTCACCGATATCCCATGGCTCGGCGATCAGCTTGACCTGACTGACCACCGGATCCTGTTGCACCAGATCGAAGAACGCAGACAGACGGTCGACGTCGTGGAGTTCGCGGGCCAGGGTCGAAGCAAGGTCGAAACGGAACCCGTCGACGTGCATCTCCAGCACCCAGTACCGCAGCGAATCCATGATGAGCTGCAGCGTGTGAGGATGCCGACCGTTGAGGCTATTGCCCGTCCCGGTGTAATCCATGTACATCTCGGGTTGTCCGTCGACCAGGCGGTAGTAGGCGGCGTTGTCGATGCCGCGGAAACAGACCGTCGGACCGAGATGATTGCCCTCGGCCGTGTGGTTGTACACCACGTCGAGAATGACTTCGATTCCCGCGTTGTGGAACTCGCGGACCATGGCCTTGAACTCGGTGACCGCGCTGGCGGGCTGTTCGGGGTTGGATGCGTACTCCAGGTGCGGCGCCAAGAAGCCGAAGGTGTTGTAACCCCAGTAGTTTCGCAGTCCCTGGTCACGCAACACGAAGTCCTGCATGAACTGGTGGACCGGCATCAGCTCGATCGCGGTCACGCCGAGGGACTTCAGGTGCTCGATGATCACCGGATGACACAGGCCGGCGTAGGTGCCGCGAAGCCGTTCCGGAATATCGGGATGAGTCGCGGTCATGCCCTTGACGTGGGCCTCGTAGATGACCGTCTTGTGATACGAACGCTTGGGTGACCGGTCGTTCTGCCAGTCGAAGAACGGGTTGATCACCACCGACACCATCGTGTGCCCGAGCGAATCGAGCTGCGGCATCGAGCTACTCGAATCCGAATCGGTTGTCTCCGATTGAGTCTCGTCCGAAGTCTCCTCCGCCTGCGCAGTCTGGGCCTCGACTGTGTCCGGCGGCGTCGGATCGAGAGGAACCTCGTCGCCGGCGCCCTCGGCGTCGGTGACGGCTTGGGTGTCCGGCGAGTCCACGACCTCCGGCGCAGACCCTGCGTCGGCCGTCGTCGCGCTCACCGCTTCGGCTTCGACCGGGGTGGACTCCGCCGACACGGCGGCGACCTCGTCAGGCTCGACATCGACCGGCGACTCATCCGAAGGTGGCTCAGCGGGAGCCTTGTCGGGTAGGGGATAGGAGAACAGGGACGCGTCTCCGTCGAAGTCCCCGTGAAATGCCTTGCCGTAGGGGTCGAGCAGCAATTTGCTTGCGTCGCAACGCAGTCCACGTGCCGGATCGTAGGGTCCATGGACGCGGAAGCCGTAGAACTGGCCCGGCCCGACGTTGGGCAGGTAGCAGTGCCAGATGTAGCCGTCGACCTCTTCGAGGCGGATACGGCGTTCGCGACCGTCGCGGTCGATGAGGCACAGTTCCACCGCTTCGGCGACTTCGGAGAAGAGCGAGAAGTTGGTGCCGACACCGTCGTAGGTGGCGCCCAGAGGGAACGCGGTACCCGGCCAGACCGGGATCGGTGCCGGTTCGGGCTCCACCAGGGCGTCGGCCTGCATCGGAGTCGACGGCAAGGTGACGGGTGCCGAGGTGGCGTCGTCGTTGCTCAGTGGCGCGGCCGTGGTGGTGTCGGTCGAAGCCGCACCCGGCGCGTCGCTGGGGGTGGGTTCCGAGCCGGATTGCGCAGTCGGCACGTCACCAGTGGGGGCTTGGGGAACCGGTGGGGTTCCGGGTGCATCGGCGGCTGACGGGGGCTGGTCGCCGGTGGTTGGCGGTACGGTCATACCCACCTTCCTGAGGTCATGGAACGACACTAGCCGCGTTGTGCCAAGCCTTCATCTCGAAAGCCGCCTTTGCGCGCCAAAGTGGCCTGCGCCACTTTCGTCGATCAGTTTTCCCAGGTCACCGGGTCGGCTGACCGATCCACGGCAACTGGATCCTCATCTGCCGCTCGAGTTCGTCGGCGAGGCTGCGGATGTAGGTCGCGCTCAGGTGGTGCGGGTCCTTGTAGACGATGATGTTGCCCACGATGGCCGGGCAGAAATCGGCCGTGCAGATGCCGTTCGTGAGGTCGAGTGGGTGGAAGTCGGGACGGGTCGCGGTCAGCGCGAGAGCCGGGTCGGTCGGCGACATCGAAACAGACCGCTTGGTGCCGCAGCTCTCTGCGGTCCCGCCGTCGTTGAGGCAGATGGGGGTGTCGATCCGTGACCGGATCGGCCACGGAGTATCACGCATGCCGAGCACGGGCACACCGCCCGCGATGAACTGATCGAAGATCGGCACGTAGTCCGGTGGCGTCCAGTCGCCGTTCTCATAGTCCCGCGGGCGTGTCGAGTTCGTGAGCACCGCATCGGGTTTCGCCTTGATGATCTCGGCGATGACGCGTTGACCCCACTCGTAGCACTGCGGGTACGGCTCACCCTGCTGGCGCGGAACCGGATTGGTGGACAGCGGGCAACCCATCTTGATGTAGGTGGTCACCTTGAAGTGATTGCGCTGGCCGATGAGGTTGAGCGCGGAGATCCACATCTCGGCGTGCGAGCCGCCGGCCAGGGCGATCGTGCGCTTGGCGGTCGGATCGCCGTAGACGCCGACATGGATGCTGCCGTCCTGGAAGTTGCTGGTGAAACCGTCCGTCGAGGTCTCGGGGAAATCCTTGATGACGGCGAGCGGTTCGGGGACCGGGTCGAGTTTCGGTACCGGCGCATTGTTGAGCAACGCGCGTGCGCCCGGGTAGTCGCGCGGGTCGAGGTTTGCAGTGTCGACGGTGATGGTGGAGACGTGCCGGTCCCACATCTTGATGCCGACTCCCACCGCGATCGTCCCGACCAGCAAGATGCTGGTCATCACCGATGCATACGTGATCAGGCGCCTGCGCCCGGTCCGGGTGCCGCGGGTCAACTTCGACCGGTCGCCACCACGGAGCGGATCTTCGACGAAGCGCTTCGTCGTCCATGCCAGGCCGATGGAGACGGCCAGAATCCCGACGCCCTCGAGGATCGAGGCGTGCTGCTTGTCACGCCAGGCCAGGTAGAAGATCAGCAGCGGCCAATGCCACAGGTACAGGCTGTAGGCGATGGTGCCCAGCCAGACCGGCCACCGGCTCGCCAGAGCACGGTTGAGTAGCGGCATGGGCTCGGTGCCGTCGGGCTGGTCGGGTCGGCGACGCTGTAGATCGGTGGCGCCGGCCCAGATGATGAGCAGGGTCGCGCCCACGGGTACCAGCGCCCACGGACCTGGGTACTGCTCGACACCGACGATCCACCAACCGCAGGTCACGATGAGCGCCAAGGCCACCGCGGTGGCGACGTTGCGCAGCCAATTGGGGATCCGCCAGCGTGGCAGCCAGATGGCCAGCAGGCCACCGGCGAGGGGTTCCCAGAGTCGCGACCACGTGTCGAAGTAGTTGTACGGCTGGTTGATCTGTAGTCCGCGGTGTGCCCACCAGAACGACGCGAGGGCGACCAGGAGAACCGATCCGCCGACGATCACCCGGATCACCCGGGGGTCGGCGACACCCGAGATGACGCGGGACACCAGCTTGATGACCACGGTGATCCCGAGGGCGGTGAGCAGGGTGATGAGGAAGAACTGGCCCTGCATCGACATCGACCAGATGTGCTGCAGCGGACTGTTGGCCGAGCTCGCGGCGAGATAGTCCTGGGAGTTCCAGGCCAGATACCAGTTCTGCCAGTAGGTGGCGCTGGCGACGAGTTCGTTGCCGATGTTGGACCACCGGACCTGCGGCAGGATCAGCACCGTCAGCACCGCAACGGCGATGAGTACGGTCAGCAGCGCGGGCAGCAGTCGTTTGATCAGCCGCTTGAGTCGGGGCCACGGGTTGGCCGCGTCGCGGAACGTGGTGTGTGGCGCCTGGCTGTGAATGGCGTGACGCAGCAGCGACCCGACGAAGAAGAAGCCGGAGAGCGTCAGGAAGACGTCGACGCCGCCGGACACCTTCCCGAACCAGACGTGGAAGCACGCGACGAGAGTGATCGCGATACCCCGCAGCCCGTCGAGATCGGTCCGATAGACCGGCGGCGCCGCTGACGTGGAGTTCGTCTTCGGCGCGAGTTCAACACGGGTCGGGGCTGCCAAGGGCTCGGTTTTCTTCCTTCGTCGGTGGGGATCGGTCGGTGGGATCGGCTAGCAATGTACCCGTCGAACCTGTGAAAAATCGACTCGGTCCGCAGCGACACACGCGGCGCTGACCTTTACTTTTCTTTACTTAGTGGGTGCAGGCGTGGTGTTGGTGGCCCGCGCGCGGGCGCCGTCGAGGATGATTGCGAGCCCGTCGGTGAACTCGCCACCGAAGTCGCGCCCGGACGGTTCGATGACGCCGAGACGTTCCATCTGCGCTCGCGTCTGTTCTTCGATGGTCAGGCCGATGACGAGCTGGCAGACCGCCGTGGTGACCGCTTCGGCATCCCGTATCGGCAGGCCGCCGGCGCGGGCGGCGGTGATGATGTCGGCGGTGATCGCCTTGGTGGCGAGGCCCGACGCCCAGCTCGACGACACGACCTCGGCGCTGTCGGGGACGGCGAGGAGTGCGCCGCGCATCCCGATCGCCAGCGACGCCAGGCGGTCATCCCAGCGCTGCGTCGGCGGGGGAATCACCACGTGATCGAGGATGTCGTCCGCGAGCGCGGCCAGCAGCGATTGCTTGTTCGGGAAATGCCAGTACAGAGCGTTGGGTCGCACGCCGAGTTCGGTGGCCAATCGCCGCATGGACAGGTCCGCGAGGCTGTGTTCGACGAGGATGCCGCGGGCGGCTCGCAGGACATCGGCGCGGCTGTTGCTCACGGCCCCACGATAGTGAGCCGCTGGTTGTTCGTGCGCACCGGCCTGTACACCGTCCAGGAAGCCTGTACAGTGTCCAGGCAGAACCGTGCCGCCTTCATGCCCATCGGCACGCGTACACAGCCCGAAACCGTTCGATGAGGAATGTTCCGTGGATCACCAGACCATCTCCCGTATCGATGCCGAGCACATCTGGCATCCCTACGGTGCGATGCCGCCGAGCACCGAACCGCTGGTGGTGTCCTCGGCGCGCGGGGTGCGGCTGACGCTCGCCGACGGGCGCGAGGTGGTCGACGGTATGAGCTCCTGGTGGGCCGCAATCCACGGCTATGGCAATCCGGTGCTCGATGCCGCGGCTGTCGCGCAGCTGGGACAGATGTCGCACGTCATGTTCGGCGGACTCACGCACGAGCCCGCGGCACAGCTGGCGCAACGCTTGGTGGAATTGACCCCGGAGCCGCTACAGAAGGTGTTCTTCTGCGACTCCGGGTCGGTGTCGGTGGAAGTCGCCGCGAAGATGGCCCTGCAGTGTTGGCGGGGCCGCGGGGAACCCCGACGCACCCGGCTTCTCACCTGGCGGGGCGGCTATCACGGCGACACATTCACCCCGATGAGCGTCTGCGATCCCGACGGTGGCATGCACTCGATGTGGACCGATGTGCTCGCCGAACAGATCTTCGTGCCCGCGCCCCCGTCGGAGTACCGCGAGGGCTACGTCGAGATCCTCGACGACGCGATCGCCCGGCACGCACATGAGCTCGCTGCCGTGATCGTCGAGCCGGTGGTCCAGGGTGCCGGCGGGATGCGCTTCCACGATCCCCGCTACCTGGCGGACCTGCGTCGCATCTGCGACGAACGAGGCGTGCTGCTGATCTTCGACGAGATCGCCACCGGGTTCGGTCGCACCGGGACGATGTTCGCCGCCGAACAAGCCGGCGTCGCACCCGACATCATGTGTGTTGGCAAAGCGCTGACCGGCGGCTATTTGTCGCTGGCCGCCACCCTGTGCACCGATGAGATCGCCGCGGTCATCAGCGCCGGGGAGGCCGGCGGACTCGCTCACGGCCCGACCTTCATGGCCAACCCGCTCGCGTGCGCGATTGCGGTTGCCTCCATCGACCTGCTCGCCGACGGAACCTGGCGCGAGCAGGTGAGGCGAATCGAGCATGAACTGCGCTCCGGACTCGCGCCGCTCTCCGACGTCGACGGTGTGGTCGATGTGCGGGTCCTCGGCGCGATCGGCGTGGTCGAACTCGACCGTCCCGTCGACATGCCCGCCTCGACGTCCGCGGCGGTGCAGGCCGGCGCGTGGCTGCGTCCGTTCCGCAATCTCGTCTACGTGATGCCGCCGTTCGTCTGCACCTCCGACGACATCGGGGTGGTCGTCGACGGTGTTCGCGCGGCGGTGGCAGCGACCGTCTCGACCCCGATTCCCGTGGGAGCAAACTCATGACCACCGTTCACCCCCGCACGTCCGGGCGCCGCTCGCCGCTCGCCGAGGAGCACCTACCGCTCCCTGAGGTGCGAGGAGCGCTAGCCGCGAGCCTCGAAGGGCCGTTGACCGTGCGTCCCGCGGTCGACGACACGGGTCTCGCCTGGCTGGCCGACGCGGCCGAGGCGCGCAAGTCGGCCGGGCTGCACCGCGAGCCGCATGTGCGGCAGTCCGCCGACGGCTTGATCAACCTAGCCTCCAACGACTATCTCGGCCTGTCGACGCATCCCGACGTGGTGGCCGGTGCGCAGGCCGCCCTGGCCGAATGGGGTGCAGGGTCGACGGCGTCGAGGCTGGTCGTCGGTACCACCCAACTCCATGTCGACTTCGAGAACCAGATCGCCGACTTCCTGGGTTTCGATGCAGCGCTGGCCTTTTCGTCGGGATACCTGGCCAATGTCGGTGCCATCTGTGCACTCGCCGGTCGCGGTGACCTGATTGTCAGCGACACCGGGACACATGCCTCGCTGATCGATGGCTGCCGCCTGTCCCGTGCTCGGGTCGTCGTGGTCGATCGCGGTGATCATGAAGCGGTGCGCGATGCACTCGCCAACCGCGACGAGCAGCGCGCGCTCGTCGTCACCGACTCGGTCTACAGCATCGACGGTGAGCCTGCGCCCGTCGCAGAGTTGTACGACGCGGCACGCGCACACGGTGCCGTGCTGCTGGTCGATGAGGCGCATGCCTTCGGGGTGCGCGGCCCCGGTGGTCGGGGTCTGGTCGCCGAGGCCGGCCTGTCCGGCGCGCCGGATCTGGTGGTCACCGCGGTGATGTCGAAATCCCTTGGTGCCCAAGGGGGAGTGGTGCTCGGCACGCATGCCGTACGCGAGCATCTGATCGACTGCGCGCGGACCTTCATCTTCGACACCGGGCTCAATCCGGCTGCGGTCGGCGCGGCCAGTGCGGCACTCGCCCTGCTGAGCGCGAACCCCGACCTTCCGATCACGCTGGGCGACAACGCGCGTCGCCTTGCGCAGCGCTGCGGCGCGGCCGAACCGGCTGCAGCGGTCATCTCGATCATCATCGGCGACCCGAAGCAAGCGGTTGCTGCCGCGGCGGCCTGCCGGGATCGCGGCGTACTGATCGGGTGTTTCCGTCCACCGTCGGTGCCCGAGGGCACCTCTCGACTGCGTATCACCGTGCGGGCCGACCTCGACCACGCGACCGTCGATCATGTGGCCGACGTCGTCGATGCCGCACTGCGCGAGGTCGGTGTTCGATGAATACGGGCCCGATGAGCTCACCGACCAGCGGAGCCGTCCTCGCGGTGACCGGAACCTCGACCGACGTCGGAAAGACGATTGTCACTGCGGCGCTGGCTGTTTCGGCGCAAGCTCTCGGCGCCGATGTCGCAGTCTGCAAGCCGGTCCAGACTGGTGTGGCTCCCGGTGAGGCCGGCGACCTCGCGACGATCGTCGCCCTCGCGGGTCACCTCACCACCGTCGAATGTGCGCGGTATCCCGAACCGCTGGCCCCGGAAACCGCGGCCCGTCGCGCCGGGTTGCCGAGCGTCGACCGCGCCGACATCGCGGCGGCCGTCGATGCCCTCACCATGACCCACGAGTTGACTCTCGTCGAGGGTGCCGGCGGCGTGATGGTCCGTCTCGCACCGTCGTTGACGATCGCCGACGTCGCCGCGGATACGCAGGCAGGCGTCGTCGTGGTGGTGCAGCCCGGCCTCGGGGCGCTCAATCACGCCGAACTCACCGTCGATGCCCTTCGGGCGCGCGGCCTGCGACCGGCCGGTCTGGTGATCGGATGGTGGCCGGCCGATCCCGATCTCGCGATGCGCTGCAATCGCGACGATCTGCCGCGCCTGACCGGCGTACCGGTCGTCGGCGTGATCCCTTCCGGCGCAAGCGCGCTGGACGCCACGCACTTCCGTGCGGCCGCACCCGGATGGCTGGACGCCCAGTGGCTGCGCACCGAATTGTCGCAATCTGGCCAAACTTTGAACAACATCAAGCAAGGAGTGCTTTCGTGACCCAGGCAACCGTCGCCGCCGACACCCGCGTTCGCGATTCCGACGACATTCTCGCCATCGCGCGTGAGCAGGTTCTCGAACGAGGCGAGGGGCTCGACCAGGATCAGGTCCTGCGCGTACTTCGGCTTCCCGACGAACGACTCACCGAACTGCTGCAGCTCGCGCACGACGTGCGCATGCAGTGGTGTGGGCCGGAGGTCGAGGTCGAGGGCATCATCTCGCTGAAAACCGGTGGCTGCCCGGAGGATTGCCACTTCTGCTCGCAGTCGGGCCTGTTCGCTTCGCCGGTCCGTAGTGCATGGATCGACATCCCGTCACTGGTGGAGGCGGCCAAGCAGACCGCGAAGACCGGTGCCACCGAATTCTGCATCGTGGCCGCGGTCCGTGGTCCCGACAAGCGCCTGCTGAGCCAGGTTGCGGCGGGTATCGAGGCCATCCGCAACGAGGTCGACATCCAGATCGCCTGCAGCCTCGGCATGCTCACCCAGGAACAGGTCGACCAGCTCCGCGACATGGGTGTGCATCGGTACAACCACAACCTGGAGACCGCGCGCAGTCACTTCCCGAACGTCGTCACCACCCATACCTGGGAGGAGCGCTGGGACACGCTGCGGATGGTGCGCGAGGCCGGCATGGAGGTCTGCTGCGGCGGCATCCTCGGCATGGGGGAGAGCCTCGAGCAGCGCGCCGAGTTCGCCGCCGATCTCGCCACTCTCGAGCCCGACGAGGTGCCGCTCAACTTCCTCAACCCGCGTCCGGGAACCCCGTTCGGCGACCTCGACGTGCTGCCCGCCTCCGAGGCGCTGAAGTCGGTTGCCGCGTTCCGGTTGGCGTTGCCGCGGACCATTCTGCGGTTCGCGGGTGGCCGTGAGATCACCCTTGGTGACCTCGGCGCCAAGCAGGGCATCCTCGGCGGCATCAACGCCGTCATCGTCGGTAACTACCTGACCACTCTCGGTCGCCCTGCCGAAGACGATCTCGATCTGCTGACCGACTTGTCGATGCCGATCAAGACCCTCAACGACACCATCTGACACGCCGCCACCGCGTGCGTGACACCATCGAAGGCGTGCCCGACATGATCGACACCGTCCCCGGCCCGCTTGCCGAGCCATGCCGCTACGGCGTGTACACCGGACTCGAGCTGGAACTGCAGTCGCCCGACGCGATCCCACCTGCGGCCCGCCTGGGCCTGGAACCACCGCGGTTCTGCGGTCAGTGCGGTCGGCGCATGGTCGTTCAGGTACGGCCCGACGGCTGGCATGCGCGCTGTTCTCGGCACGGGGTCGTCGATTCCACCGAACTGGGCCGACGGTGAGGGTGCGCCGACCTTTGGGGGTTCTGCTCGCCGTCGTCGGTGTCGTGGTCCTGCTAGGTGCGGTCGCGGGTGCAACGTGGGCGGCCATCACGCCCACCGTCACCGCGACACGCGTCGACGGAGGCTTCACCCTCCCCGCCGAGCAGACGGCCAAGGCGTTCAGCGGTGTGGCCGTCTTCGGCCTGACGATGGCCGTGTACGGGCTGATCGCGGCACTGGTCGCCTGGTTCGTCGCACGGACATGGCGCGGACTGCTGGGCTATGGCGCGGTACTGGCGGCCACCATCGGCGGGTCGGCGTTGGCCATCGAGGTCGGGATGTGGATCACCGATTGGCTATACGGCGATCGGACCGGAATTGCGCTGGGGGACACCGTCGAACTCGTTCCGCGGTTGTGGCTGCGTGGCGGTACCGCACATGGCGCCGCCGAGCCGTGGACATTGCTGATCTGCGCGCCGTTTGCGCTCACCCTGGTCTACCTCGTTTGCGTACTCTCCTCGCGCACAGCCGATCTGGGTGTCGGGGATCTCGATGACCGACGACACGAATACATCGCAGCCGACGCGACGAATGATCGGGTCGCCTATGCACAGCCCACCGGCCCACAGGACGCGATCGGTCCCTCGGGAAATCCGGGTGATCCGACGCGCGGGCCTCGGTAGCATCCGCGTGCATGCCGACCACTGAGATCGTCCATGCGCGCGGACCCCGGGTTCGCCTGACCGACTTCGCCTTCGACGACCTCGACGCTGTGCATGTCATCGGTTCCGATCCGCGCGTGGTGGAGTTCACCGCTTGGGGTCCGAACACGATCGACGAGTCGCGGGATGTCCTCAACCGTGCGATGGCCGCGACCGAGGGACGCGTCCTGGTGACGACGACGACTGCGTGATTCGCTGTGCTTCGGTATCACTCGGCGGACGTTCGACGACGGGTCACATCGGCGGACGTAGCGTCGCGAACTCGTCGGTGACGCGTAATTCGTTGTCGGCGAACGCATACAGTGCCGGAGGGCGTCCGCCGGTGCGGCCGGTCTTGCCGACGGTGCCGGTCGACACCACCACGGCCCGTCGACTCAGGATGCGCAGCAGGTTTGTCGTGTCCACGGCGTAACCCAGTGCTGCACAGTAGATCTCTGACAGTTCTGACATCGGGAAGCGGGCCGGTGCGAGCGCGAAGGCGATGTTGGTGTACGACAGCTTGGCAGCCACGCGATGGCGGCCCGCCGCGATGATGTCGGCGTGGTCGTAGGCCAGCGATGGTAGTGCGTCGACCTCGTGCCAGGCGGCCTCTGCCGGGAGACGAGCGGGTGCGTCGGTGGGGACCAGCCCGATATATGTCGAGGCAATCGTCCGGATCCCGGGTACTCGGTGAGGATCGGAGAACACCGACAGCTGCTCGAGGTGGGCGACCTTGCGGACGTCCATCTTGTCGGCGAGCAGTCGTCGCGCACTCTCCGAGAGCGTCTCCGCGGCACCGACGTCGCCGCCGGGCAGGGCCCAGGCGTCGGAGGATTTCGTCAGGAGCACGCAGAGCGCCGGCGCGGTGTCCGGCTGCGTCTCGCGGACCTGAAAGACAACACTGAGCACTTCGACGCGAAGCCCCACGGATCCGTCGCCGGCTGACGAATCGGATCCCTCGGCGGACATGGCGTCGATTGTAGGGGTGACCGGTCGTCAGATGAGCGTCAGCGCGTGAGGACCAGCGCGTCGCCGTCGGTGATGGCGATGGTGTGTTCACTGTGGGCGCCGCGTGAGCCGTCGGCCGAGCGGATGGTCCAGCCGTCGGGGTCGTAAGTGATGCGATCGGTACCCAAGGTGAACCACGGCTCGAGCGCAAGGGTGAGACCCGGGCGCAGCCGCATTCCTCGCCCGCCTCGCCCGGTGTTGGCGACGTGTGGATCCTCATGCATCGTCCGACCCAGACCGTGTCCGCCGAACTGGTTGTTCACCCGGTACCCATGCGACGCCGCAACTGCTCCGATCGCGGCGGAGATGTCGCCGAGGCGATTTCCGGCGCGGGCATGGTCGATGGCCGCGGTCAGTGCCTGCTCCGTCGCGTCGATGAGCCGTTGATCCTCGGGTCGCGGGGTTCCGACGATCACGCTGCGTGCCGAATCGGCGACCCATCCGTCGATGGACACGGCGATGTCCATGCACAGGAGGTCGCCGTCGCGTAGTTCGTGATCGTGCGGCAAGCCGTGGAGCACGGCGTCGTTCACCGACAGACAGATGACGTTGCGAAACGGGCCGCGGCCGAAGGACGGTGCGTAGTCCCAATAGCAGGACACCGCGCCGCGGTCGCGGATCAGGTCGCGCGCGCGATGCTCGAGGTCGAGCAGGTTGACGCCGACGTCGGCCTTTGCGACCAGGTCGCTGAGCAGGTCGGAGATGAAGGAACCGGTCACGCCCATGGCGGCGACCTCGTCGCGGGATTTCAGCTCGACCATGTGGTTCCTTTCTCGACGATGGCGCGGTATAAAAATACCGACACTGCTTGGTATTTATATACCAGACCGACTACGTTGTGGTCATGGTTCGCAATCCGCTGACGCCTGAACAGAAGGCTGCCGGCCGACGACTTGGCGCCCGATTGCGAGAACTGCGCGGTGATCGAGGATTGAGCGGGGTCGCTGCGGCGGCCGGCATCTCGCCGGAGACACTTCGCAAGATCGAGGCCGGTCGGATGCCGACACCCGCGTTCGCGACCATCGCCGCTCTCGCTCGGGCTCTCGACGCCTCGCTGGACGATCTCGCTCGCGTCCTCGACGGGGATCGCGCGGCAGCTGTCTGATCCGAAGAGTTCAGTGACCCGCCTTCTGACCTGGGGAAACACGATACTGTGCCCGCAAAATCTCTAGGGGAAGAAGTTTCTTCCCCGAGGTTCACGGTCGTCCCCTACAAATTTCGGGGGGAAGACACCAAGGGTCGGGGACGAAGTTTCTTCCCCGACTTTTTGTGGGCGTATGTTCCTGGCGTCGCCGTCGGCGGAATGTGGCGACCGGCAATCGGTGACTGAGATCGGGCCCGTCAGCGTCCGCTTCCGGGATATACCCGGAGGACCACCGTCAGGGGCCCGATCCTGGCCACCGGCCCAACCTCCAAACCTTCCCGCCTCCACGATCGTCGGCAACGCCGACGGAGAAACGCTGACTCGAAGAGTTAGGGTGACCAACGTCGTGACCTGGGGAAATGCTCGGCCGGCACCAGGTCGGGTGCGGCCTGGGCTTGTGTCTGGTCACTTCGCGCGTCGAGCTGCGAGAACTCGAGTTGAGTTGGAGAACGCGAGTGCTGCAGCACTCGCGTTCTCCAACTCGGCACTGGTTGTCGCGATTCAGAAACCGCGTGTCTGGTCAGAAACCCGAGGGGCACCAGCGGTTTCTGGCCACACCCGCGGTTTCTGCGCGACGCGGCCGTACGTCTCCCGATTTGCACGACCGCCGCGGTTGCCGGGAATGGCCCAAGTGTGGCGAGTGTTACGATGAACAGCGTTTTCGATCACCAGTCGAAAACCTCCCGGGATGCGGACCGTGTACCGGGAACCCGCCCCGGAATCCGGGGCAGGCGACAGGAGTGGCAATGAGCATCATCAGCGACCGCCCGGCCGGGCTGACCAGCACCCCGGGACTGTTGGACGCGCAGTGGTACGACACCCCGGCCGGCTATGCCGGCGTGGAGCCAACCCAGGAGTGGGCCGACGAGGTCCGACGACTCGCTCGGGCACGCAACGCCACGTTGCTCGCGCACAACTACGAACTGCCCGCCATCCAGGACGTCGCCGACCACGTCGGTGACTCGCTTGCACTGTCGCGCATCGCCGCCGAGGTCGACTCCGACGAGATCGTGTTCTGCGGTGTGCACTTCATGGCCGAGACCGCCAAGATCCTGAGCCCCGACAAGCGCGTCCTCATCCCCGACGCGCGGGCCGGTTGCTCGCTGGCCGACTCGATCACCGCCGACGACCTGCGCGAGTGGAAGGCCGAGTTCCCCGACGCCGTCGTCGTGTCGTATGTGAACACGACGGCCGAGGTGAAGGGACTCACCGACATCTGCTGCACGTCGTCGAACGCCGTCGACGTGGTCGCCTCGATCGACCCCGACCGTGACGTGCTCTTCCTGCCGGATCAGTTCCTCGGCGCCCACGTCAAGCGCGAGACCGGCCGCGACAACATCCACATCTGGGCCGGCGAGTGCCACGTGCACGCGGGCATCAACGGTGACGAACTCACCGAGCAGGCCGCCAGCCACCCCGACGCCGACCTGTTCATCCACCCCGAATGCGGTTGCGCCACATCGGCTCTCTACCTTGCCGGCGAAGGCGCGGTGCCCGACAACCGGGTCAAGATCCTCTCCACCGGCGGCATGATCGACGCTGCACGCGAGACAGGCGCCAAGCAGGTCCTGGTGGCGACCGAGGTCGGCATGCTGCATCAGTTGCGTAAGGCCGCGCCCGGCATCGACTTCCAGGCCGTCAACGACCGCGCGTCGTGCCCCTACATGAAGATGATCACGCCGGCCGCTCTGCTGCGTGCGCTTCGCGAGGGTCGCGACGAGGTATTCGTCGCCGACGACGTCGCCGAACGCGCACGACGCAGCGTCGAGCGGATGATCGCGATCGGCAACCCCGGCTCCGGTGAGTGAGGTCGGTTTCGTCGGCCAGGCCGTCGCCGGCGACACCCTCGACCTTCCGATCACCGACGAGGTCCGGGCGCTGATCCGCACCGCGCTCGACGAGGATCTCCGCTACGGACCCGACGTCACATCGGCCGCCACGGTGCCCGCCGATGCGGTGACCGACGGCGCCTTCGTGAGCGGCGGCGAAGGTGTGTTCGCGGGAGTGCTGGTGGTCATGGCCGTCTTCGACGTGGTGATTGTCCC